>JBAUWG010000569.1:0-1848 GCA_049583675.1 Desulfobacterales bacterium
ACCCATTTCCAGTAGGTGGGGTTGTGGAAGATCCAGCCACGGGCGCGGCGGTAGCAGCGCTTGGGGGGTATCTCCGAGAAGCTGAACTCATTGGCGTGCCCGCCACCATTTTCATCCGTCAAGGGGAAGCGATGGGCCGTCCGAGTCGACTGATAGTCGAAATACCTGCTACAGGAGGAATTGTGGTAAGGGGTACTGCGGTTCCGATTGAGGCAGAGTAATGTCGAAGGAAGGTTGTGCTATCGAATACGGATTCAATCCGTAACAACCGCCCAACAAATCGCTTCACTGGATTTTCACTCCGTTGCGCTTCGTGAAAACCAGTGAGCTCAACCGTTGGGTGCCGAAGAAGGTGGGCATAATTAATAATGGTGCAAGTGTGGGTCAAGATAAAATTTCAAGCCCAATAATGGTATGAAGAAGGTATCTGCCTCATGATTGTTGCAGAAATCCATAGGGCGCTCGGGATTCCACCGGATTACGGACGGCGTCCGTTTCGACCGCAGTTCCTGGAAGCGGAACACCTGGTTGAGGTCGGCATGGATGATCTGGGCAGGGTACAGATGCTCGCCCCGGATACGGCGCAAGCCTGGGCCGCAATGGTCGAGGCGGCACGCTCGGACAACGTTCAGATCCTGCTGGTGTCAGGATTTCGAAGCATCGAATATCAATGCGGGATTTTTGAGAGAAAGCTGGCCGCTGGTCTGCCTATAGATGCCATTCTGGCGGTCAACGCCGCTCCTGGATTCAGCCAACACCATACCGGGCACGCTGTCGATGTCGGCACGCCCGGGTGCGAATTGCTGACTGAAAAGTTCGAGCACACGGAAGCGTTTCGCTGGCTAGGCTTAAATGCCCATACCTTCCGATTCTCTATGGCGTATCTTCGGAGCAACCAATTCGGCTTCATCTATGAACCCTGGCACTGGACACACTCAGCAATCGGCATCTGACATTTATAAGGAAATCGATATGGACAGATCAAAAGCAAAGAAAGATTACAAGCAGGCCAAGCGGCCGATGGGTGTTTATAGAATCCTGAACACGCGAAACGGCAAATCATACGTCGGTTTCAGTACCGATTTACAAGCCAGGGTAAATAGGCAAAAAACGGAACTGAAGTTTGGCAGTCATAGAAACACAGAGCTGCTTGGTGAGTGGAAGTCGCTTGGCAAATCGTGCTTTGAATTCGAGATCCTCGACGAACTGGATCATGACGAAAACTCTAAGGCCGATCCTGTGGAGGAGCTGCGTATCCTCTGCGAAATGTGGATGCATAAGATTGAAAAGGCCGGCGGTTTGGTAGTAACCCTCTGACACTCGCAACCAAGCTTTTTGCAATCCTCGCCGGAGCGGCTGTAGTCGGGTCCGGCGTGCGCCGGTTTGTCGGCCCCGCTGCGATCGAACGACAAAAGATGAGAATCACCGGCCTTAAGGTCATTGATCTTGCCTGCCTGAATGCATATGATAGAATTCATGGTAAAGTTGGAAGGGCACTCATGGTTCCCGGCGATTGAGCTTCGGTTATATATCAGGCCACACCTGATGGGGGAATATGACAAGATTTAGCGCCTCTCCAATAAAACCGATGGCTATCCTATGGTGTCATGGTAAAGATCGGCATCCGAAAAGGAAAACGCATCCAGTGAAGGTTCTGGAAACAAATCGCCTTCAACTTCGCAGACTCACGACTGAAGATGCGGGCTTCATCCTGGGGCTTCTCAACGAACCTTCATATGTGCACTTTATTGGCGACAAGGGGGTCAGGACAATCGACGATGCGCGCGACTATATTTTGAAAGGACCCATTGCCAGCTATGAGCAATTCGGCTTTGGGCTGTATTTGGC
>JBAUWG010000570.1:0-3130 GCA_049583675.1 Desulfobacterales bacterium
GTACAGAATACTTCTTCTTCTGGATCACATCGGTCCCAAGACCGCCCTCGGCATCTATGAAACAATTTTTGCTTTAAAATCAGGATGCGCAGGATTTATTCAATCGTCGTTTAAAACATCCCGTTCCAAAGGCATAGACAACCTCAAACGCCTTTTTTCCGATATTGATGCCGGACCCATGTCTGTTGCCCAACTGAGTGAAGCGGTAGTTCGATATTATCTGCCTATATTAAAAAAGAACTACGATGATCATCCGAAGCGAGCAAGAGATCTTGAACATCTTGTCGCCATGACGGAACGCTATCATCAACTTGAAACTTTTTTAACCGATATGGCCCTGGAACCTCCCAATGCAAGTGTAAACGGTGCCGTCTTGTCAGACACTTCAAATGATGAACGTCTCATTTTATCCACCGTGCATTCCGCAAAAGGCCTTGAATGGCACACGGTTTTTATTATATGGGCGCTGGACGGTCGGTTCCCGTCGATACACGCAGTCCATGATGAACAAAGCCTTGAAGAAGAACTGCGACTCATGTATGTCGCCGCGACACGGGCCAAGGAGAATCTTTTTTTTACCTATCCTGCCCAGATTTATGACCGGATCTCTGGCATGGTTTTAAACCGGCCCTGCCGTTTTATAGACAACATCCCGGACGATATCTTACCCAAACTGAACGATTCAACCATTTACTAATTGGGCATAAGTAGGAAAGCAAACGATCATCAATCATAATATATTTATTTCTGTATTTTTGATTGATTCAAGATCCTCAGCATGATATGAGCCCGCCTAACATCATTATCTCTCCGGATTACACTTTTATTTTATTTATTATTACAAGTAATTATAATGACGCAAGCGTATATCATTCTCATATTAGGTTATATTTTCGGCTTTTACATGGCATGGAACATCGGTGCCAACGATGTGGCCAACTCCATGGCTTCATCTGTGGGTGCGAAGGCAATTACGATACGCCAGGCCATATTTCTCGCAGGAATTTTAAATATCGTGGGAGCCGTTTTTGTCGGTTCCCATGTCACCGACACCATTCGTAAAGGGATTGTGTCGACGGAAATTATGACCGATCCTCATATTGCGCTTATCGGCGCTCTTTCAGCCCTTCTCGCCGCCGCCCTCTGGGTTAGTTTTGCCACCTGGAAATCACTTCCGGTCTCCACAACCCATTCCATTGTGGGGGCCATGATTGGATTCGGCATTATGGCCGGCGGATTTAACGTTATTAATTGGGGGAAGCTTTTGGCTGTTGTTCTCAGCTGGATCATTTCGCCTTTCTTTAGTATCGTCATCGCTTTTATTATTTTTAAAATCATCGTACGATTGATCCTCTCCAGAAAGAACAGCTTTGACCGAGCACTGAGGTTGTCTCCTTTTTTCATCGGCATAACGTTTTTTGTTGTCGTGTTATCATTTCTGTTTAAGACCCCTTTAGGAGAAAAATTGGCCCTGGAGTCCCAGGAAGCAGTTACCGTTGCTGTTTTGCTGTCGGTTTTGCTCGGATTCGGCGCAACAGTTTTATTAAAATTTTTAGTGACGGACAGGGCATTAGGGGCAGAAGCGATCTTTCAGAGAATTCAGGTTGGAACCGCTTGCTATGTGGCATTGGCACAGGGAGCTAATGATGTGGCCAATGCCATCGGCCCATTGGCGGTAATTTATTTTTTGGTCAAAACCGGCAATGTGGGTGCCAAAGTTCCGGTGCCCGTTTTTCTCCTCTTCTTCGGTGGTATAGGGATTGCCTGCGGGATTGCCATGGCCGGCCATCGCGTTATGGAAACCATGGGGAAAAAAATTACCACACTCAGCAATACTCGGGGTTTTTCGGTCGAGTTTGCAGCCGCAACAACGGTTCTGGTAGCTTCAAAAATGGGTTTGCCGGTATCCACCACACATGCCGCGGTGGGCGGCGTGCTTGGGGTCGGCCTTGCCCGTGGTATGGAGGCTATTAATTTTGGCATTGTGTATAAGATTATGGTATACTGGGTACTCACCGTGCCCGCGGCGGCATTGACCAGTATGGCCATTTTTAAAATACTTCAAATCATTTTTTAAAAGGAGCCGGCAATGCGCGTTCCATTTTTCTCAATGTTCATGACATCACCGTTTGAAGGCCTTCAAGAACATGCCGAAAAGGTTAAAGAATGTGCCTGGGTGTTTCAACAGGCTATCGAATGTCATCTTGCAGACAGATGCCAGACATTTGAAGATTTCAGACAGGAAGTGATTCAACTGGAAAGAGAAGCCGATGTCATCAAGCGCCGGATACGAGGCCATCTTCCTAAAGGAACGCTGATGCCGGTATATAATTTTCTGCTGTTCCGGTATTTAAGAGAACAGGATCAGGTAATTGATGCTGTGGAAGACGCCTTGGACTGGATTTCCTTTAGAAGCCAACCGGGCATTCCTGCCGAACTTGAAAAAGAGTTTGTTACTTTGGCGGACGCGGTTATCTATCCTATCGAAGAGTTGAGCAAGATGGTTGCGGAAGCCAGAAAGTATTTTCAAAATTATTCCGAAGAACAGCGCGTGATCATCAAAAACATTATTCGTACGCTGCGACAGCAGGAGCATGAAGCCGATAGAGCAGAAGATGTGGTGAAACAAAAGGTACTGAATATGAATATCGACGCGGTCACTGTATTTCATATGGTCAGACTGGCCGAGATCATCGGCTCCATCGCAGATTATGCCGAAAACGCCGGGGATATGATGCGGGCTATGATTGCAAGATAGGATTCATCTTCTAATCATCGTTTAAATGATTCCGCGCGTTCCCAGAAACGCTGTGATATCTTTCCAGAACATCTCCCAATCCGGCGGGCAATCGATATGACCGCACGCGTAGGTGATCAATGTGGCGTGAGGCGTCGACCTGCAAAGCGACGTCCCATGAGAATATGGAACGACCTCATCGAACTTGCCATGGATCACAAGAACCGGTTTGAAATAGTGACGGGTGACGGAAAGATTGTCAAAAGGATCCCGGACAAGAAAACTCGGGACAAAATATTTTTTTGCAAACGACCGTGTGCCGGTAAAGGTCGACATAAGTATCAATGCCGCAGAAGGGCGTTCGGCGGCAAGCAAACACACCGCGCCACCCCC
>JBAUWG010000571.1:0-2555 GCA_049583675.1 Desulfobacterales bacterium
CGGAACAAGGGCATAGGCAAAGAGATTCGATGCCATTCGGGATGAGGTATTTTTAGAACCAAAAGCTGCAATCCCGGCAGTTTTAATAAATAGAAATGCCAGTGAAGCGGATAAGATCATCAGCACCGAATAAAAGATCCACGGTTGAGTCTGTGCGAGGGCATATCCTTTGAGATGCCCGGTTTTTTCCAGACCCCGAAAGAGCTGTGTCCCCATAATAATGGACACCATCAGGGCCATTGTTAGATCCGGCTTGCGAAAAGTCCAAAGCTCATGGCCGGGTATCCTCAGATTAATGGCCGGAACCTGGTTGGCACAGTTTTTGACGCAATTTCCGCAGAGGATGCAGTCCTGATTGTTATGGAGTATAAAAGGCGCTTCAAAAACAGGGCAGCCTTCCTGATGTTCCTTTCCGACATAACAACTGTTCTCCGTGCAGTCGTTGTTGCATATATTTTGATTGGCGCGCAGTTCCACAATCGAACATCTTGATAAAAATCCGACCAATTTGCCTAATGGACAGAGAAACCGGCACCAGACCCTTCGCCGATAGAACAGAGCAAGTATGAGTGCGGGAACGGAAATCGACAAAATCAAAATCGCCGTAGCGCGTGGAGAAACCGGCATATTAAACACCGCTTCGGACCAAAAGATGACGGCTAAACCGGCAACGGCCAGATAGCTCCCATAATTTCGGATAAAAGAAGGAACATTACGGTTCAGTCCATATTTGCGGCTTATGATCGTACTTGATGCGCCCACCGGACAGACCGCACACCAGATTCTGGCGGCCAGAATACAGGTCAAAAGAATCAAAGGTTCCCATAACCCCCACGTCAATTCAAGCGATATGTTATTGTCGGGTGTCTGGGTGCCGAAAAAACCCAGGCAGATGATCAGAATAAAAAAGACACCCGCGACCAGTTGAGCCGAACCCGGAAAAGCCCTGCTTTGAAACAACCGACGGATTCGATCAACATTCAATAAATTAAAGCTAAATCTTTCGGTGACTTGCGGTGCCGTGCCGATGAGGATATCTTCCGGAATCAACTGGCTGTTCTGAGCCAGATTTACAGCCCGCCGGATAACCGCTCCGAGTTCGTCGGTATTACCGGGCCAGTCATATGCCATGATGCTTTTGTATGCATCGAGGTCAATGCCGTCGATGGCTTTTCCGGCCTGCCGGCTGTAATGATCGATCAGGTATTCGGCAATCTGACGGAGATCTTTTTTTCGCTTTCTAAGCGGTGGAACACTCAGGATTTGAGTTTCTTTTAAAATGTCGAAAAATTGCTTATTGAATCTGCCCTCTTGAACCCGCTGGTTAAGGTCAACAGAACTTGTCGTCATAACACGGATCGAAGAATGTATCACCGTCGAGTCGCCCAGCGGATGAAAACGACCATGTTGAAGAACTTCGACCAATTTGCTCTGGACACTATCTGTCAAATGTTCAACATTTTCGAGAACTATTGTACCGCCATCGCCAATTTGGAACAAGCCCAGCCGCCTTTCCGGTGCAAAAGACAATGTGCCTTTGGCATGACCAAATAGGGCACTGCTTTGAGCGAGTTCAAGGCGAATAGGATCATGCTTTTTGGGTCGATCAACACTTCTCCCGATGCTGACGGTCTTGATGTCAATGGATAAAAAAGGACCTTCCTTTCTTTGGCTGTCCCAGTGAATCAAACCGGCCACATCACCTTTTTCGGTTCCGGGTTCTCCCAAAATCAGCACAGGCTTGTCGTTTGAGGCGGCTGCTTTGATTTCGTTCTGAAGCCGTTGAACGACCCTACTTCTACCGATCAACTTCGGCTCATTTCCAAAGTTTTGTTTGGAAATAAAGCGCTGGTAAGCCTTTTCAATGGCAGAGGCTTGAACGAGCTCAACACCCCCTTTGTTTAACCGGGTGGAGAGAATTTTGGAAAGTGACAGTGAAAATTCCGGAATTTCAGAAGCCAGCCGGTCAAAAGCCTGCTTTGAAATGACCAGAAGACCGCATGTTTCTCGAGTTTCAACAGATGCGGAACGGGGTTCGCCGGTTAACAGTGCCATCTCGCCGAAGCTTTCTCCGGGCCCCATAATGTTCAGGGTGACGTCAAACCCATCGTCCGAGATCCGGAAAACACGGGTCGAACCCGAGATGATCTGGTAAAAGGAATCCCCCTGGTCTCCCTGATGGATGATGGTCTGACCTTTGGATAACGCCCGGTATTCAGCAACCCCGGCAATTTTTGCGATTATTTCCGAAGGCAGATTTTTAAAAAGGGGCACCGAATGGAGCATGTCCTCACCTTGGCGCTGAAGAATAGAGCGAAGTTTCTCGGGGTTCAGATCGTTGTTCTCGATAAGGATCTGACCGATGGGCTTATATATCCCTTCACGTTCAAGGGTGATCTGCATTGCCAAGGCCCTTTCGATGACCTGTCGATCACAGGTTTGACTCTCGAACAAATAAGATCCTATCTTTTTGAAGTTCATGAGACTCTTTAGGTCTTAACCGTTATCCGTTAATGGTTATGGGTTATCGGTTATTTGTTATCCGTCTATAATGC
>JBAUWG010000572.1:0-1703 GCA_049583675.1 Desulfobacterales bacterium
CACTTGCGGCCGAGACCATTCGGAATCTCAAGGAAATCAGCCAAAAAATAGTATGTGAGGGATATGGCACCACCGAGACGGCTTGCTTGGCGACCAGCACACCTTGGGGCGGAACCATAAAACCGGGGACGGTTGGGGTACCATTGCCTGACACGGACATTAAGATTGTTGGTATTGACAATTCGGACAAAGAACTTGCTCTCGGCGAACCCGGCGAAATTGCCGTCAAAGGCCCCCAGATCATGATGGGTTATTACAACAAGCCCGAGGAAACCGAACAGGCCCTGAAGGAAGGATGGTTTTTAACCGGTGATATCGGCAAGTTTGACGAAGACGGTTATCTGACTATCGTCGACCGTAAAAAGGACATGATCATAGCCGGCGGGTACAACATCTATCCCGTGGAATTGGACGACGTGCTCATGGGACATCCGAAAATCCTCGAGGCTTGCACCATTGGAATACCCCACGAATATCGCGGCGAAACCGTCAAAGCGTTTATCGTCCCCAAACCGGGAGAAGTATTAACCGAAGAAGAAGTTATTGCCTATTGCAAAAAGAATTTGGCGGCCTACAAGGTGCCCAAAATCATCGAGTTTGCCGGTGAGCTGCCCAAAACTGCCGTGGGCAAAATTTTACGGCGCAAATTGAAAGATATGGAGACGGCCAGGCTTGAAATGCAAAAGAAGTCTTGATAAGCGGGGGCATGGGGTGGCAGCGCTTCGTTTGAGAAAAATGTATTCAACCATTTGACCTGCCATCCTATTCCATATATAAATATTCCATCTGAATTCGCTGGGTTCGCTATGGGGCAGTCTGATGAAAAGTTTTGAGATACCTTCCGGACCAGTCTTAAATCCAGCAAACGCACAAGATAAGAGGCCGTGGCGCCACTGAAAAACGGACATGTCATCTCTATATTAAGTCTTCCTGCAAGCCTGCTTTCAAGACACCCGTTGTGATTGGGCTGCACGGTGTAAATAAACTGCGCCGGTGCGGTTTGGGGTTGTTCGGAGCGTACAGATAACAATGGTGGGCAAAAACAAAACATTACCGCAGGACATATTCAGCCAATTCAATCAACTGGATAAAGCCCTGATCGATGCGTCATCGATTATTTATGCCAACAAGGCGCATTTTTTGAAAAGGCTCACCAGCACGCTAAGATTATTTTCAATTCACGAAATACTTTCTGAGGCGGGTCCCGTCTCAGACAACATCAAACCGCTTGCCCATACTGGAAAAACTTTATCAAACGATCAAAAACTGGTTGAATGTGCCTTGCATTTCGGCCTGCCGCTAATTTCGGAAGACAAGAAAATTCTTATGGCCATGAAAAGCGCCCAAAGACCGTTTTTCAACTCCCTGATGATGCTGAACTTTCTGCTGTACCGCCGAATGATCGATAATCGGCAATATACCCAATACCATCTGGCACTTAAGCAATTTGCCAGATACAGTGATGAGATCTGGAAATATGGTGCGAAAATCCACGCTGCAATACAAGCGACGGAACCGGGCAGGCCGCGATTTGGGCTCGACGATTCCCGGCTACAAACACCTTAATGTTGCATAAATAGAAGTTCACCATGCAGACAAGCTCGTTTAAGAATGGTTGCGCCTATATCGACGGAAAATATTTTCCGATCGCCGAGGCAAGCATCCCCATCCTTGATACAGGATTCACACGCTCAGACCTGACC
>JBAUWG010000573.1:0-3235 GCA_049583675.1 Desulfobacterales bacterium
TATATGTCCAGAGGCCTGCAATCCCGTGACCCAGACAAATAAAGATGCCGGCCATAAAAAAATATCCTTGCAGTGTCGCTCTAAAACTAGCGGGCGTCCATTTTCTCAACGAGCCGTACATCACCACCGGCGGCCCGTTGGTATTGTATGCCCCACCTAAAATTCCCGCAAAAAATCCGAAGACATATGCCGGGTTTTCACTTTTAATCGCCGTTAACCTGGGTTTGATCAGGCTATACGCAGAGAAACAAATGATAACAAAAGCTAAAAACAGTTTCATAAGGGTATCATGGGTGCCTTTTAATAGCCATAAGCCGACTGGAATTCCAGCCAGAGAAGAAATGAATAACCGCCCGGCACTTTTAATTTGGACGTCACGCCAGTTTTTTATTAGAATCGTAGTCGAAATCGTCATGGCCACGATGGCCATGAGCGGCGTTGCTGTCTTTAAACCGATAATAACGGCAAGGATGGGCATCGCAAACATTGCATCCGCAAATCCAAAGGTAGATCGCAGCAGGGTAGCAGCGGAAACGATGGATACGACTACAAGTACGGTGGACGCTTCCGGATTCATTTTTCGCTCTACACAAAGACCAGGCTAAACCAAGGGACCAGCATGATAATTATCCACGCGATCAATACGAAAAGAATGTACGGCGGCACCCATTTAATCAGCTTATCGTAGGGGATTCCGGTGATTCCGGAGGCGACAAACAGATCCAGGCCGAACGGTGGTGTGATAAAGCCGATGGACAGGCCCACGATAAATGCAGCGCCCCAATGAACCGGATTCATGCCGATGGACTCGGCGATGGGGGCCAGGATCGGGGCCAGGATGATGGTCACTGAAATGGATTCCATAATGGCACCGGCCAGGATAATGGTGAGCATCATGAGGGCCATAATCACGAATTTACTGCCAAAATTATGGATATATTGCGCAACGGCATCCTGAACGCCCAGGATCGAAAAGACCTGCTGAAGAACGATCGAGACCGAAACCACCGGCGCCAGCAAGCCGTTGACGCGCCCGCTGGAAAGAAATATGGCCGGAATGTCCTTGAGCTTGATCTCACGGGTCAGGAGCACGCCGGCAATCAGGCAGTAAGCCGCGGCAATGCCCGAGGCTTCCGTGGGTGAAGAAATGCCGCCGTAAATAATTACGAGAATAAGGACCACGGCGCCAATTCCTAGCTTGGCGTCCCAGGTCGCATGGAGGACTTTTTTGAACACAAACGGTTCCGGGCGCCCCCAGTCGTACTTGCGGCACCAATATCGGGCTCCTGCTATTAAGGCAAGGCTGACCAAAATCCCAGGCAAGATGCCGGCTTTGAAAAGGTCAAGGACGCTCAAATTGACCGTGAAAGCGTAAACGATCATCAGGATGCTGGGCGGTATCAGGATTCCCACAATTCCGCCGGCTGCCACGGTCGCTGCCGAGAATTCTTCGCTGTAACCCTGGTCTTTTAACTCGGGGATTAAAATGCGGCCGATGGTTGCCACCGTGGCGGAGTTGGAGCCGGAAATGGCGGCAAACAAGCTGCAGGTGGCAATTGAAGCCATGGCCAGCCCGCCCCTCAGCGGCGCCAGTACCCGGCGGGCCATGATGGATAATTTTTTGGCGATTCCGCCGGCGCCGATAAGGTCTCCGGTCAGGATAAACAGCGGCATGGCCAGCAGCGCATAACTGCTGATGCCCTGATAGGACGTGATCCCGATGTTCTGGATGGTAAAGTGAATGGCGATTGAGGCCAAGGTGGCCCAGAAGGCCACGCATAAAAAAATCGGCACGCCGACGATAAAAAACATCCCGGTGATGATGGTAATGATCCAGATGGCTACATTTTCCGGTATTCCGAACATTCTTCCCCCAATGTTACGCTTTGATCACCTATGAATTAAATTGAGCCGACAACGCCAAACTGCAAGGCTTATTCTATCGTCGCCGTGGGCGTTAGCTTCAGCGGTTCATTACGAACGTAATCTTTGATATCCTGGATCGCGCACTGGATGACCCGGAAAAACAAAACCGCAAACGAAACGGGGATGCAGGCCGGGACCACCCACTTCGGGATGGATTCAGTGCCGTACATCAAGGCCCCGACTTGCTGGAGCCGCACAATCTGGATAACGGAAAAGTAAGACGCGATAATACCAAAGGCGATCCAGAGGGTATAATCGAGCATCTGCAAACCCAGTTGTACTTTGCGGGGCATTTTATTGCGAAAGGCTGCCAACCTGAGATGGGCGCGCTCTTTGACGTTCCAAGAACATCCCAGCCAGGAAAACCATACAAACAGGCCGATACAGACGTAAACCGCCCAATGCCACGCGGTTCTAAAGACAAAGCGCTGCACCACTCCGATGGCCATTATCGCCATCATGATGAAGTACATTGGGAATATCAGGGAATTTTCTATATTCTGATCAAGCCAGTGCAAGATTTTTTTTGCCATTTATTTCACCATTGCTAAATTTATATTTTAGAAAAAGCGATAAGGTTTTCAGACTATCAGGGCTGTTGCATGTCACAGTCTCTATGTTACCACCCAAACCGCCTGTTCAATCCCAAGCTGAATGACTTGATTGCTGACGCTTCCCATAAAAAATTCTTTGAATTTGGATACCCCTCTTCTGCCGATGACGATTGGAGAATATCCACCCTGTTGGGCTTCTTGAACGATAGCACTGGGTACACTTGAAATGCCTGAAATGACTTTACTTTTTACGTAATCCGATTTAAATCCATAATCCAACAAACGGCGTTTGGCTTCATCAAATACAGCCTGCATTTTTTGTTCCGCGATTTGCACTTCTTCCTCGGGGAAGGGCTCACTAGGAGATAGCACCGATTTTATGTGCTTTCCATCACGGAGTACATGTAATAGCATAACCTTGAAATCATAGCCGCCCATCAGTTCCCCCACAAATTCGACAGTCCGTATAGCATTTTCCGACCGGTCCAAAGCAACCAGAATATTTTTACCGGGCAACCGTTTCCCGGCGATAAAAACAGGCACAAAGTGCAGGCCGTGAATGACCTTGGATGCGTTGCTGCCTAAAAAGGGCTCCGGCACTCCTTCCTCGCACCTTCGACTCAGGATCACAGCCAAATACCCGTCTTTTGCTTCCTCGATGATATCTCCGGCAATACCTTTCTCACTATGTTTGATTTTAATGGTGACCGCTTCTTTCGGGAAACCGGCATCTATTAGTGTTTGGCGGGCCTTTT
>JBAUWG010000574.1:0-2285 GCA_049583675.1 Desulfobacterales bacterium
GACCCTTCATTGCGTCGGACAGGGTTTTGATAATTTTTTCTCGAATGTCCTTTTCTTTTCCTGAAGCATCGATGCTGCAAAAACGCTCCGGTTCATGACGGGCCATTTCAAGATATCCGGAGCGCACTTTTTTGTGAAATGACAGCGCTTCTTCTTCGAACCGGGTCTCTTCGTAGTTTCGGGCCCCTTTCCCGATCCTTCTATACCTTCAAAAGAGATAAACATAATAATTACGAGCTCTTTTTCCCTTTATAAAAATGACGCTCCAAAATTCGATGGTAAGATGTCCAGGTTTCATCGGCATCTTCGGAAGCCATGAAATCCCGGATGCCGTTGACCTTGGAGTCGATTTCGTCGATATAATTCAGCAGAACCGCCTCGATGGTTTTGGGCGGTTCCGGTGAACCGAACTCACGAGCGCCGTGGTGGCTGACAATCATATGCTTGAGCAGCAGTGCCTGGTCTTCGGGGAACGCTTCGATTTCCGAAAGTTTTTCATCCACCATTTTCAATCCGATGACAATGTGGTTGAGCAGCCGCCCCTGATCGGAATAGTCTATCTTAAACTGATACTCGAATTCGTCGATTTTTCCGATATCGTGAAATATTGCACCGGCGATTAGAAGATCCCGGTCAACGCCGCTGTAATGCCCTGCGATTTTGTCCGCCAGGCTCACCATTGAAAGGGTGTGTTCTAGCAGGCCGCCGATGTAAGCATGGTGCATTTTTTTCGCTGCAGGCGCAGTTTTGAATTTGTGCACAAACCCCTTGTCTTTCCAGAATGCATCAACAAGCCTTTTGAGATAATCGGTTTTAATGGAATCCGTGAATTTTGAAAGCCGGTCGAACATGCCCTCGATGTCCCGGGAGGTTTGCGGCAGAAAATCACCGGGGTCTACGCAGTTGCCGGGAATGGACGCCACTTTCTTGATCACCACCTGCAAAGCGCCTCTGTATTCCCCGACGTGGCCGTTGATATGCACGAAATCTCCGGATGTAATACCGGCGGTTATCCGGTCCACGTCGTCCCACACGACGCCCTTAATCCTTCCGGTCTTATCGGAAAGGGTGATATTTAGAAAATTGTTCCCATCCTTTTTTTGAGACAAAATTTTTTCGGATAAAACAAAGATGTCGTCAACAACGTCTCCGGCTTGGATATCGGTGATGAACCGCTTCTTCATTCGGTGTTATCCTTTTTTAAGAAGACATTTTCTAAGTTCCACTCTCGAAGCTTCTTCAGCATGCGGTAATCTGTGGCGTCGCATTGAATCGGGGTAATGGAAATAAAATTTTCATCCAGCGCGGCACCGTCGCTTTCGGGCGTGTTGAAAGATGCTCCGGCATCGGCGCCATGCCAATAATAGATACGGTTGCGCGGATCGACCCGTTTATCCACATACTCGTGATACAAAGCGGTCTCCTGCCTGCTGATGCGAACTCCTGCGATCCGGGTTTCGGGAATATCCGGTATGTTGACATTCAGAAATGTCCCAACGGGCAGTCCTTTTTCATATACATTGTCGGCCAATTTTGCGGTGAACCTCGCAGCATAATCATATCCTGATACTTTATGCCCGGCTATGGAGACGGAAATTGCCGGAACTTTGTATAATGCCGCCTCCTTGGCGGCCGCGACGGTACCGGAATAATTGATATTCACCCCGATGTTTGCGCCCGGATTGATTCCGGAGATCACCATGTCCGGTTTGGCGTCGAGGATCTCCATAAGACCGATCTTGATGCAGTCTACCGGTGTTCCATTCACAGCATATCCCCGATATCCATTATTGACTTTGATTCGTGTTGTGCGCAAGGGTTGATGAAGGGTAATCCCGTGCCCTACGGCGCTTCGTTCTCGATCCGGTGCAATAACGGTGACCGAATGCCGGCCTGAAAGGGTTTCATACAGCGCCCAGAGTCCTTCTGCGTATATGCCGTCATCATTGGTTAAAAAAATATTCATCTGCTGTTTCGAAGTTGGAATTTATTGACAATAAAAGACTAACATTTTTCAATAAAAAATAAAAACATCGATGGACTTTGAAAACTACATCTTGACTTTTTTCATCAAAAAAGCATTTATACTTGATATTTTATGATGATTCAAGATGTTATTAATATGTATCAGGCACAGGCTTGAATTTTTCCCATTGAAGCGGATCCAGGGGATCTGAACCGGTCCGTTCGCTTCGCTCATAAATTGCAATGATGGAATACTGGGATACTGGAATATTGGGTATGAAAATTCGGATGACGGTTTGTTAGACATATCGATCTAATTC
>JBAUWG010000575.1:0-3137 GCA_049583675.1 Desulfobacterales bacterium
TATCAAGGTCACCATAAAGGGCCTTTCCAATCTGAACCCCGGGAAGTCTTACATTTACATGCCCAACCATATGAGCAATTTCGACATCCCGGTTCTCCAGGCTTATCTTCCCGTTCAATTCAGATGGCTTGCCAAAGCCGAACTCTATAAAATACCGATTTTCGGGCAAGCCATGAAAAGCGCCGGTTATATCAGTATTGACCGTTCGGATCGAAAGTCTGCTATAGAAAGCCTGAATCGGGCTGCAATGATTATCAGAAACGGCGTATCTGTCATCATCTTTCCCGAAGGCACCCGCAGCCGCACTCGCAACATCCAGCCGTTTAAAAAAGGAGGATTTTTTTTGGCAGTCGATTCGGGTGTTTCGATTGTCCCCATCATCATTCATGGAACAGATCAGATCATGCCCACAAGGAAGATCTCCATTAAACCCGGAAATGTGACCCTTGAAATCACGAAACCCATAAAATCTTCGAACTATACCAGAAAAACAAAAGACGATCTTATAAAAAAGGTCCGAAATATCATTTTGGAATCCTATGACAAAGACAAGAAGAACGGATGAATATGCTGAAAATAATTTCCCTTGGCGGATTGGGAGAAATCGGATTGAACATGATGGTTTTTGAATACGGCGAGTCGACGTTTATCGTTGACGCCGGTCTCATGTTCCCGGAAGATTATATGCTGGGCATCGATTACGTCATTCCCGACATGACATATATCAAACAAAGAAAATCAAATGTTCTCGGCGTTGTTTTGACCCATGCCCACGAAGATCATATTGGCGCCCTGCCCTATCTTCTCAAAGAAATGAATGTGCCGATTTACGGAACACCGTTTACGCTGGGCGTCGTTCGAAACAGACTTGAAGAACACGGCATCTTTGCTCCGGTTTCATTGAATATAATCTCTCCGCGATCAAAACTTGAATTCGGCGTTTTTGAACTGGAATTCATCCCCGTATGCCACAGTGCGGTGGACGGGGTCGGCATTGCCGTCAATACGCCGATGGGACGCGTTATCCATACCGGCGATTTTAAAATCAGCCACACATCCGTCGGCGGCATGATCACCGACGTGAGCAAATTTGCTCAGTACGGAGAGAAAGGGGTTCTGGCCCTTCTTTCCGATTCCACAAATGTCGAAAGAGAAGGGTACACCATCTCCGACCAGGAGGTCGGCGACACGCTGGGGAGGATTTCGGCCGGTCGAAAAGGTCGTATCATTGTCGGTCTTTTTGCCTCCAGCATTACCCGGATTCAACAGGTCATCGACATCGCACGATCCATCAACAGGAAAGTCATTTTTAACGGAAGAAGCATAGAAACAAGTGTCAATATCGCAAAAGAACTCGGATATGTCGATATTCCCGAAGAGATGGAAATCGATATCCAACAAATCAACGATTTTCCCGATGAAGAAATCATGATTATTACTACCGGCAGTCAGGGAGAGCCCATGGCGGCTTTAGCCCGCATGGCGGCAGGAACACACAAGCAGATAAAAATCAAAAAAGAAGATACGGTCATTTTGTCTTCAAAATTCATACCCGGAAATGAAAAAGCAATCACCAAGATCATCAATGACCTGTATCGTCTAGGGGCCGACGTTATCTATGAAAAGATATCGGAGATCCATGTGTCGGGCCATGCCTTCCAGGAAGAATTAAAGCTGATGATCAAACTGACCAAGCCCCAATATTTCATTCCGATACACGGCGAATACCGGCATCTGGTTCTCCATTCACGATTGGCCGAGCAGGTGGGTATTCCAAAACAAAATATTCTTCTTGCTGAAAACGGACAAATTATTGCGTTTGATGAATATGGCGGCAGGGTTTGCGACAGTGTCGTCACCGGTCGTGTGCTGATAGACGGAAAAGGTATCGGAGATGTTGGAAGAAGCGTACTCAAAGAAAGACGAGACCTTTCGGAAGACGGCCTGGTGGTGGTCAATATGGCCTTTGATGAAGAAACCGGTATTATTATTTTCGGTCCTGAAATCGTTTCACGGGGCTTTGTATTTGAAACCGAAACCGGCCATCTTTTGGAAGATGCAAAGTGTGTCATTCTTGAAATTGTAGAGGAAATAGGTCCCGAGGTTCCGGATCGTGCCGGCAAAATCCGGTCGCAAATACAAAAAGCCTTAAGAAAATATTTTTCCTTTACCATCAAGCGACGGCCGGTTATACTTCCTTTTATTTTGGAAGTTTAATACTTGGGATTCTAAATATTTTATTGAAGCAGGATGAGATGCGTAGAGAGATTGCCGGAATATTAGTCTTTTTCTTTGTTATTTTAACACTTGTCAGTCTTTTATCATACAGCCCGACAGACCCTTCAATCAATACCGCGCGGGCGGCCGGGCATATCCATAATTTTTTCGGTTTGTTCGGCGCTCAACTGGCGGGTATCCTTATCGGTCTGTTCGGCCTCGGTTCCTTTTGGATACCGATTCTGCTTCTTCTCATCAGCATCCACTTTTTCGGAAATCATCCCAACAAAGCCATCATTCCCACGATTATCGGCGGCCTCATTCTCATGATCACCACGGGAAGTCTGTTGGCAATCAAGCACAATCATATCATCATTTTCGGGAGTAAATTTTCTTCCGGCGGGATTATCGGCATTCCTTTAAAATCATTTTTTATAAAGTACTCAAATGTCATGGGCGGCGGGATCATACTGGTGCTGTTATGGATTATCGGTTTGATACTTGCGACGGGATTTTCTCTGATACGGTTTGCAAAACGAATCTGGCAAACGGTTCTTTTTTCTGCGGATCGCTTGAAAATTCTGATCATCAAATGGAAAGAGCAGCGAAAAAGATTAAACAAACGGCCCAAAACAAACAAAGAAAAAACACCCAGAGACAAACCCACAATAACCATCAAATCTCCTGAACCGCAGGCAATAAAACAGGTGCCGGTTCCGCGACAGGAAGTATTTGATTTTATGCACAGCGGAAGCGGATTTCAGCTTCCTTCCATAAATCTTTTGGACAATGTCAGTGAAAAACTTTCATCCGCCGACGATGAAAATTTAAATATGCAGTCAAAACTCCTTGAAAAAAAACTGGAAGATTTTAACGTCAACGGAAAAGTGGTTGCCGTATCTCCTGGACCCGTCATTACC
>JBAUWG010000576.1:0-13319 GCA_049583675.1 Desulfobacterales bacterium
ACAATAGACTTTCAATTTGATATCCTCTCAAATACGAACGCCCGAGATCAGGTGCACAAAAAGCCCGATGATGCATTTTATTATAACACAACATCGCGCCGGCTTTTTGTGTCAGCCTGGATTCTCCTGTTCGATCTTGTCTTCGATATTCGGTGATACGTGTTCTGCAGGAAGTGCCTTGCCGGAGTCATTTTCTTTTGAAAATCAAACGCAGATCATTCCAGGTGGCCACCCACTTCCGCTTGTGACAGCACATCCAGGATCGCATCCACCAGGCTCCGAGCGGCCTGTTCACTGAGTTCTACAGCAACCCTTGCCCCCGGCCCTAAGTCTTCGTTGACAAAATCAATATTCAAGGCATGTTCCATGGAGACGTGAAAAGGGTGATCATAGGAAACGTTAGCCTGATTGAGCGTAAACCACCCGTTTTTTCCTTTGCCGCTGCCATCAATATTAACCTTTTTGACAATCATCGTACACATTTTAGTCTTCCTCTCTAATTAATCAGCCGCAAGATATTTCCCCAAAAAAGCGAATATCTTCTCCCACCCATCCACTGCCTGCTGCTGCCGGTAATTGGGTCTGTTATAGTAAAAGAAGCCGTGTCCTGCACCTGGATACATGTGAAATTCATAGGTCTTCCCATACTTTTTCAATTCTTCTTCATGAAGAGCAACTTGTTCTGAGGTAGGACTTTGATCTTCTTCACCAAACAGACCCAAAATGGGACAAGATAGATCTTTGGTGTAATCAATGGGAGCAACCGGATGATTGGCGTCCAAGTCGGTTTCTGCCATCACAACGCGTCCACCCCAACACTCCACGACCGCATCAAACCCTTGGACCCGGCAGGTTGTCAGAAATGCATGTCGGCCGCCAGAACAAGTTCCAAATACGCCCACCTTGCCGTTGAGATAGGGCAGAGAACGCAGGTGCAACATGGCCCCTTCGATATCACCGACGGCCTGATCATCGGGAATACCCCCATCTCCGCGAATTTTGGCGGCTACATCTTCCGGCGTCCCGTGACCTGCACGAAAATAAAGATTCGGGGAGATAGCGGCATATCCGTGGTGAGCAAACTTACGCGTGGCTTCCCGGTACCATTCATCCCATCCCGGCATGTGGTGGACCAAAACCATCCCCGGAAACGGTCCAACGCCCAACGGGCGGGCAAAATAAGCATTGATCAACTGATTATCATCACCCGATATGGTGATTGTCTCCGCTAACATGCCTTCATACATATTTGTTTGATACATAATTCTCTCCTTTTCCGGTATTACGGACAGACCCTAAAGGCTGATAAATCACTTTAAAAAGCCGGCGCTTTTTCAGATCAGATCCAATGAATTGTTATTTTTTGATTTTCTATCTTTTGATGCTGTAAGACAGATCTAAATCGGATGCGGCATGACGCAATTTTTTATCGTTAGTCCAAAATGGCATTCCGGCCAACTTCGCTGCCGCTAATAAATGTACATCGACGAAACCGATTCCTATTCCATGTAATTGGTTCCGTTCAACAAAATACAGATATTCCTCCAAATTGATGGCTGGGGCTAACGGAAGGGATCGGAGCAAATTCAGGATCTCAGCGCGCCTACCGATATTACAGCAAGCGAGTTCCCCAATAATAAAAGAGTGGATAGCAACCTCCCCATCCATTAGAATCTTCGAGAGGTGTCGCTCTCCACGCCGAAAATGATTGACCCAGACAGATGTATCCACGAGCACCACGGCTATGGTGTCTTTGACCGGCGGCGCGGAATTGGGCGCAGATTCCTTTCCGAACTACCTAATTGGGCTAACCGTTTGCTGCTTTCCCGTGCAATTAGCGCTTCTAGACCGAGTCGAACAAGTGTCGTCTTTTCATTAATCCCTGTTAATTGGGATGCTTTTTCCAGCATTTGGTCATCGATGTTTAATGTCGTTCTCATGTGCATTAATATGCATCATTCATGCATACATGTCAAGGATATTGTTTCCATCAGGATAACGTGCAGCTTAAGAGGTACAAATGAAGTGCAGCCAAATGCGCACCTTCTCAAAGCTGTTGTTATGTCGGCTTCGCTTTCTTTTAAAATGTAAAAACCTTGTCAGCTTCCATGGACAGTTCATATAGATCATCCATCCAGGCAATAGGGCATGAGCTCGATCCCTCCAGACCGTGGGATTTCATACACACCCCTCAGACATAAAAATCTCCCTCGAATTGATTGACCTGTTCAATTACATTGAATTGATCGTTGCTGATTTTCTCATAAAGAACACCTTTACCGAGCATGAAAACGCTCACTTCATCGTCTTTTTTCACAGCAACATTGGCCAACCTGATGGCATTATAAATTGTTTCGGCATCATCAGCGGATATAATAAATAGTAATTTCATATTTTCCTTCTTGGCAATTAGCTTTCTTTTTCATCCTTCTATAAGCATAACGCCATGGGTCACTTGCAAAAAATAGCGCAAAGCGAAACGGCGCGCTATTTTTTATCAAGTGTATCCAGTTGTTCGGCTTCTTTGAGCTTTTCAACATCGATTTTATCTTGCGGCCTTCCGCTTGCTTCCTTTGATCGGATAAGATCAGATCGTGAGATGAATAGAATTTTAAGATCATCCAATTTAACCACTTCCCGATTGTTCCATGCCGCATCAAACTCTATTCCTGGAATCGACATCATAATATCAACTCTCAAAGGGGGCCTTCCCATCTGATAAAAATATCCTTTATGTGCGAAGTCATCTGAAGTAAGGTTTTCCAGTGGTGCACCAAATTCTTTTAAGGCTGAGTACACACCTTCTGCATTATCTTGATCAGTCGCTATAAATACATCAAGGTCTTTCGTAAATCGTGGCTCACTATATTTCATAACTGCGTATCCACCCACTATGAGATAGCGAATCTTATGCTTTTCGAAAATTTTCAATAGTTCTCTGAAGTCTGGACTCGTCAGCATTTTTTCCTCGAATTAAAAAACAATCATTTAGCATTTCCGTTACCGCCTCGAAAATGGCAAGATCTCCTTGGGATTGCCAGAAGCGAATATCAAACAAACGCCTATCATCTGTCATACGTTGATAATTTTCTTCTATTTTTTTCATTTCTTATCCTATAGCCGAATCTGAGGCATTTTTGTACCCGTTAAGAAAATATATCCAATGTAGAATTGATCTTATTAGATGCTTAGGAATACTCAAATACGATCTATATAACAAAAATGTAATTCTTTCAACTTTATCTTTAAATTCAATGGATATGCCGATTCGACATGATTTAATAATCGAAAAACTTGAGACACCTTTAATCCAAATGGGAAAATCCAAAACCATGCCCATTCTTTTCCTGCACTCGGCAGCTTGCGTTTCAGAGCACCTGGAAGTTGAACGCCGGGGAGGTCGTTTATCCTGTCTTTTTCATATATTTTTCGTACGAGTTCGATGTGGTTTATCAAGGTGCCTTAATGAGCTTTTAAAAAAGAGGTTGTGAAATGTCCGGAAATCTGCGATACTTTTTTGTAAGTGCTTGGCAGATTACCCGCTGCCTTCATAAGACAGATTGGCTTTGTCCGTCTTAAAAGCTCACCTGTTGAAGGAATCTACTAATCAAGCTGAAAAATCCCAATTAACTCATGGTCTTTTATATGGACTATTATTTTTCTATCATTAATCGTTTGTGAATTATTCTCATCAATTATTTGTCCCTAAGATGAAAATTTTTTCATCCACGATGCAACTGAACAATATTAATGTTCGAAATGAAGGAGTTGAAATAAATGACACAACACACTTCAAAAGAGAGAGAAAACGATTTAAACAATGCAGACAAGGCCGTAATTCGTGAGGACATTCTTCAAGGTTTCCCAAGGCTTTTCGGGACCAAAACCATAAATGGCCGGAAAGTCAATGTGGAACAAGCAATAGCTGCACTCGCCCAAGAACTGCATCCCGAGATTGCCGAAGCCCTCACCGCGCGCCGGGAGCTGCTGAATTCTCCCGCACCGGTCCGGGAGAAATATGCCTGGCCCAAGTGGGACGACACGTTTGAAGACGCGGTAACAGAGAAATCTTGGGCCTATCGCCAGATCGTCCAGGGCTTGATTGATAACTTTCTCGGCCGGGAGAGCGAGTGGCGCTGGCGGCTCAACGATGAAGTGCCCATCCCGGAAGATGCCCACCCATTGAAAAATCCCGGCCTGGAACTCACCGGGCCATGGTATCCGCTGGATATGGCCTTCAATGCGTTGAATAGCCCGGCTCCTATGAATATGCCGGACTTTGAGGACGCCTCACCATCCCATTTCAGGCACTACGGCGCGCCTAAAAATCAGCCCATAGAGATTTTTGCGGCCTTGGAAAACGCGAAAGAAATCATGGAAGGCGCCTGGAACGGCCGTAACTACGAGGTAAAGAAAAAAGGCAAAACCCGTCAGTACAAAATCAAGAAATCTCCGGGCAAGTGGCCAACCCGGTTTGCCCGGCCTCCGAGCATCCACGTGCAATATGACTACATAACGGTCCAAGGACGACCCGTTCATGGCATCATTCCCATCACCCTCATCTGGGCGCTCAACAACTACGAATCCCTCACACAGGCAGGTACCGGCCTATACTACTACATCCCAAAGATGCAGACCCCCCAGGAAGCGCTCATTGTGGAAAAGCTCCTGGCACGGGTGGAAAGTTTAATCGGCGTTCAGCCCGGCACCATCAAGATTAAAATGCTCTATGAGGAAGGCAACGGCGGCCGGTTCTTGCCCGCGATCGCCTGGGTTTTTCGACGCAGGCTCCTTGGGACCAACGTCGGCCGGTGGGACTACCTGGCCAGCCTCATCGAGATGTGGAAGGACGACCCGAAGGGCGTGTTCCCGGATCCGCAGTCCATCGGCATGGCCGCCCCGAACATGATCGCCTATCAGCGGTATAACGCGCTGATGATACTCATGGCCGGCATGAAAAACGGCAAGTTCAGTCATGGGGGCCCCATCGGCGGGATGGCGGCGGTCATGATTTACCAGCCCACCGATCCCTATGGCCGCTCGCAGTATAATCCGCTGGCCTTACGCGGAATGGTTATCGACAAGATACGAGAACGTCTGCTCGGCCTCATCTTTGTGTCCGAAGACCCGCTTCCACCAGGTCATTCGCCCACGCTGGAAGAGATCCTTAACGGAGGTGTCAAGGGACGGCTTTACGACGCCTATCGGCAAAGTTGGGTGGCCAGCCCCGAACCGTCCTACGTCGCCGCCGGCAATGCACCGCTGCAGGCTCCCCTGACACAGCTCCAAGCGATTCTCGATGCACCGGCTGAGGAAGTGGCCGTAAAAGACAAACGCGTGACGACGGTTGCCAGCGGTCTCGTAGAGGCGGAACGGCGTCTGTTGCAAGCTTGCGGCTTACTGAATTCCCAAGGCAAGATTACACCCCAGGTCGTCGCCGAAGACATGTTCAGCACGCCGGAAAAGCTCTTTACGCATGAACTCTGGGACAGCATATACGGTGTGCCAAAAGATGAAATCACTGTTGAGCACATCCAGCACGCCTTCTATATGGCGGCAAACTACGGGTTCCAGATTTTAAACGGCAACTTCGCAGCCGCCATCGACGACTATGAACTTTCGCTGCGTTTCATGAATGATCTGGCGACCTACCGGATCGATGTGTCATGGTTGTGGACCCTCCTGAATCACCAGGCTGTCATCACCAAAGACGGCTATCTTAAACGGCCCGCGCTCACCGAGGAGGGGCTCACGCCGGCAGAAGACGCCTTGGAGATCAAGGCCGGAACACGCTTCACCAAGGAGCTGTTCCAAGAACTGTGGGACTATCACAACGAATGGACTTCGGCGTTTTTCGCGGAGCTGGAGCGCATCGGCACTCCGGGCCGCTTTGACCAGGCCAAGGCCCCCGTTATTATGGAAATCCTGAGGCACCAGCTTTTGTCACCCCGCTACGTCCAGCACAGCGCCCGCGTGCTTTTTGTTTTGGCCCCGGCGAACGATCAGGAGCGCGCGCAGCTTCTCGAAGCGATCTTCACCCTCTCCCGCGAGGAAGTCCTCCAGCGCGTTCAGGAAGGCACGCTGAACCAGTCTGCACTGGATGCTCACGATTATGTCTATGACATCTTTCCGGGAAGCGAAGGAGAATAGCGATCGTCATTCAGATTTCCGGTTTTTCCGGTGCCGGGCCAAGCAGATCTTATTTTTGGCAATTAAAAAAGGGCTTACAGCGTTTAATACCTGTAAGCCCTCTCTCATCATGGTAGGCACGAAGGGATTTGAACCCATGACCTCTACCGTGTCAAGGTAGCGCTCTCCCCCTGAGCTACGTGCCTGTATAGTCGGAAACCTGTTAACATCACTTTTTGAGCCTGTCAAGAAAAATGCCGGAAAGAAGTTGCGGCAGACCGCCGTAAAAAGACTAGCTCGCTCATGAAAAACCTTTCGGCGCATTATTGCCGCACCCTTTGCCGGAAGAGCTCCCGATAAAGCAGGATGAACTCATGAGCCGTTTTGTCCGAACATGACCGCATTCAGGACAGCTTATCGTTTCATCATCACCGCACAAAACCAGTATTTCAAAACAGTGACAGCACTTTTCGCATTGATATTCATAAATAGGCATATAGAACCTCCTGCATTGATAATTTTCTAAAAAATAATAAACCAAATATCCATTCTGTCAAGTTTTATCGGAATGCAAACCTGAATCTTAAGTGAAAATCAATGAGAATCTCTATATCGCTTAAGAAAGGCATCCAACGCGTGCAAAATCAGGTTCGTTTTAAAAATATTGGACATCTTAATTTGCCTGTGCGACATTATAACTGAAAGGAGGTGCCATATGAAGGTGAGGAAATCCATGTTTTCAGGAAGTTGGTACCCGGGAAACGCTTCAGCGTGTGAGAAAGAAATTAACGGTTTTTTAAAAGAATATCCCGCAGAAACCATTGACAAAAAAACTTTGATCGGCGGTATCGTGCCCCATGCCGGATGGTATTTTTCAGGCAGCATCGCATGCAACGTCATCCATTGTCTGACCGACCAAACACCACCGGATGTCTTCGTCATTTTCGGAATGCATCTTCTCAGCGGATCGCCGGCGTATATTATGGTCGATGGGGCATGGGAAACCCCTTTCGGTGCCATCGAGATCGAAACCGGACTTGCCGGCGAACTGGCCCGAGGATTTTCATTTCAGATTGAAACCGTAGACAGATTTACCCAGGACAACACCATCGAACTTCAGCTCCCCTTCATAAAGTATTTTTTCAAAGACGCAAAAATCGTCCCTATCGGCGCACCGCCCACAAAACGATCCCTTGAAATCGGAAAAGCCGTGGCCGACAGGTCGAAACAGCTCGGTCTTCATGTCAATATCATCGGGTCCACGGATCTGACCCATTACGGCCCCAATTACGGGTTTGTGTCCCACGGCAGAGGTTCTTCGGCCGTAAAATGGGCCCGGAACGAAAATGACCGTCGGGTCATCGATGCCATGCTGGCCATGGATCCTGAAAAGGTCATCACAGAGGCCATGACCAATCAGAACGCCTGTTGCAGTGGTGCGGCCGCCACCGCCATTGCCGCCGCCAAACATCTTGGCGCCGAAAAGGCGCAAACCATTGCATACGCGACCAGCTATGATAAAAGCCCTGGGGATAGTTTTGTGGGGTATGTGGGGATCGTCTTTTAAATACTAAAGGCCGGTTCCGGCGGAACCGGCCTCCTAAATTGGTTTCAACATGAATTAGTACATATCTTCGCCCATGCCCCCCGGCGGCATCGCCGACCGCTTTTTCTTCTCCGGCTTATCGGCGATCATTGCTTCCGTGGTCAACATTAAACCCGCCACCGACGCGGCATTCTGAAGGGCAAACCGCACCACCTTGGTGGGATCAATCACGCCGGATTTTAAGAGATTTTCAAATGTTTCCGTTTGAGCGTTGAATCCATAATCATCTTTTCCTTCGAGTACTTTATTGAGAACAACGGAACCCTCGCTGCCGGCATTTACGGCGATTTGAACCAGCGGCTTTGTCAGCGCCTGCTTGAGGATATCGATGCCGCTTTTTTCTTCTCCCTTGGCGTCGACTTTGTCCAAGGCGCCGATACAGCGGACCAGGGCAACACCGCCTCCGGGAACGATCCCCTCTTCTACAGCGGCTCGAGTGGCATTCAGCGCGTCTTCCACCCGGGCTTTCTTTTCTTTCATTTCGGTTTCAGTTGCTGCACCGATGCTGATCACCGCCACCCCGCCGATGATTTTGGCCAATCTTTCCTGAAGCTTTTCACGATCGTAATCGGATGTCGTTTCTTCGATCTGAGTCCGGATCTGCTTGACCCTGCCTTCGATGGCCGACTTGCTTCCGACACCATCAACAAGGGTCGTATTGTCTTTATCGATTTTGATGGTTTTGCATCTTCCAAGGTCGTTGAAATTGACGTTTTCAAGCTTGACACCCAGGTCTTCGGAGACCACCTGACCCCCTGTGAGAATGGCAATATCCTCGAGCATGGCTTTTCGCCGATCGCCAAAACCCGGCGCCTTGACCGCAGCGACATGCAAGGTTCCCCGAAGCTTGTTGACAATCAGCGTCGCCAATGCCTCACCTTCTACATCCTCGGCAATAATCAAAAGCGGCTTACCAGATTGGGCTGTTTTTTCCAATATCGGCAAAAGATCCTTCATCGACGTTATCTTTTTTTCATGGATCAGAATATAGGGATCCTCCAGGGTCACCTCCATTTTTTCGGCATTGGTAACAAAATAAGGCGAAAGATACCCGCGGTCGAACTGCATCCCTTCAACAATCTCGAGCGTGGTGTCCATTCCTTTAGCCTCTTCGACGGTGATGACGCCTTCTTTTCCAACCTTTTCCATAGCCTCTGACAACAGCTTGCCGATGGTTTCATCGCTGTTGGCGGAGATGGTGCCCACCTGTTCGATCTCTTTTTTGTCCTTTGTGGGCTTTGATTTTTTTTTCAGTTCCGCAATGACGGCAACGACGCCTTTGTCAATTCCCCGTTTCAATGCCATGGGATTGACGCCTGCCGCCACAAGCTTCTGACCCTCATTATAAATGGCCTGAGCCAGCACCGTCGCGGTGGTGGTCCCGTCACCGGCCGTATCACTGGTCTTGCTGGCGACTTCCTTGACCATTTTGGCGCCCATACTCTGAAATTTGTCTTCCAGCTCGATCTCCTTTGCAACCGTCACCCCGTCTTTTGTGACAGTCGGAGAACCAAATGTTTTTTCCAAAACAACATTGTTCCCCTTCGGGCCCAGCGTAATTTTTACAGCATCTGCAAGACAATTGACCCCTTTTAACATTGACTCTCTGGCTTTAAATCCATAAGAAATCATTTTGGCAGTCATAATTTGTTACCTCCTTTTTCAGTCCAAGACGCACAGTATGTCATCTTCACGCATAAAGATATATTCTTTTCCATCAATCTTGACGTCATTTCCGGCATATTTCGAAAAAAGAATTCTGTCCCCTTTTTTCACCTGATTCGGGATCCTATTGCCGCTGTCGTCCAACTTGCCCGGTCCTGCTTCAACCACTTTGCCTTCTTGCGGTTTTTCCTTGGCGGTATCCGGAATAATGATGCCTCCCTTGGATTTTTGTTTTTCTTCCACTCGTGCGACGAGGATTCGATCGTTTAACGGTTTGATTTTCATGTACAAACCTCCTTTCTCAAGCAATATGTTGTTAAATGTAGGATATTACAGAAAATATGCGTCGCCGTATCGGCGCGATAAAAGTGGCTGAAAACGGATGATCATCAATATAATGCAGGTTATATCGCGTTCAAGAGGAGAGATAAAAAAAATATGACAAACTTTAAATAAAAAAAGGGGTGTGAATCATGGTCACAACCCCTTGAATTTTCATGGCTGAGGGACCAGGATTCGAACCTGGATTAACGGGGCCAGAACCCGTCGTCCTGCCGTTAGACGATCCCTCAATAAATAAAAATCCTGAATACAAAAAAGCATGTTTTGAGTCAAGATAAAACTGATGGATCACCATCGGAATAAAAAGCTTTTGAAAAATCCTTGACAATCACATTTGTTTAAATTACTAGAAGCGCAGCCGTGGGCTTAGTCATTGGGGTTAAACACATTTAAATCAATTTCAAATAGTTGTGGAAATTTATTACTAATTTTGGTTCTAAGACATAAGAAATTTAAGTCAAATCTCAATCCACGACAGGGGCTTCAAACAACGGAGGTTCCGGCCTCAATCCGTGGTTCCCGTGTCGATTTTATAATATTTTCCACACCTATGGCTTGGATACAGCATCTTGAGCCGTCGTTTTGTATCTGAAACCACAATATCAACAAGGATTATATATATGACAGAATCTGCGAATGATAAAAAACCCGCACTCATAGGACTTGATCCCGAACTCAGACAGATGGTCATCGATACGATCAGGCAAATGAAAAGCCGTCTCCTTACCCGCGAAAAAATTCTTGAATATGATAAAAACGAGGTTTTCCCGGAAGATACGATTCGCGAAATGTTAAGTCCCGATATCGGCCTTCAGCTCCTCTTTATCCCAGAAGCCTATGGGGGGATGGGCGGCGGTTCCCGGGACTGCTGCGAAGCCATTCTCGAGGTGTGCAAAATATGTCTGGGAATCGGCACCGCTTTTTTTGCTATTCAGCTCGGTGCTGATCCGATTATTGTCGGGGCTACCGAAGATCAGAAAGCCAAATGGCTCGGCACCATTGCCGAAGGCAATTGCCTTGTGGCGTATGCCGTCACCGAACCTGCTGCCGGAAGCAACCTTGCGGCATTAAAAACCAAGGCCGAACCCATTAAAAATGAGGCCGGAGACGTCACCGGATATACCATCAACGGTACCAAACAATTTATATCCACCGGCGGCTACGCGGATTTCATCACCCTTTTGGCCAATACGCCCGAAGGCCCCGCCTTTTTTGTGGTGGAAAAGGGGACACCGGGATTTGTTCAGGGAAAGGGTGAAGAAAAGCACGGCATCCGGGCTTCCAACACATCCCCGCTGTCTTTTACGGACGTTTTTGTGCCGGCTGAAAATCTGGTGGGCATGGTGCCCGGCCAAGGCATGAAACAGGCCAACAAAGTGTTTGGATATACCCGGCTGATGGTGGCCGCCATGGCATTGGGCGCCGGTGAGGCGGCATTGGAAATCGCCATCGGCTACGCCAAGGAACGGATACAATTCGGATCTCCGCTGTCGGAAAAACAGGGGTACACCCACAAGCTGATCGTACCGCACGCCGTGAGATTCGCAGCGGCAAAGGCATATGTCGACGAAATTGCGCTCAGACTCGATTTCGGAGAGTCAGAACTTCATGTAGAAGGTTCCATTGCCAAATTGTTTGCTACGGAGTCTGCCAACAATGCCGCTGACGACGCCATCCAGGCACTGGGCGGCTATGGGTATATCTGCGAGTTTGAAGTGGAAAAAATCAAACGCGATGTAAAGATCACAACGATCTATGAAGGCACCAGTGAAATTCAACAAAGCATTATCAGCACGTTTCGATGGAAAGAAACGAGAAAATCAAAGGGTGAATTTTACCAATCCATTTACCGCGAAATGGAAACGCTGGACAGTGAGGGAGATAATGCCGGATGCCGGCTTTACGGACTGTCAGCTGCCATTTTGAATGATACCATTATGCGGGTCCATGAAAACCGATTGACCCGTCAACAGCATATCATGTTTTTGCTGGCAGATATGATGACGGTTGTTGAGGTCGGCGCCGCTTTGGCGCGCAAAGCGGTTGCCCTTTCTAAATCCGGGGATGCGAAGGCGGAAAAATTTTGCGCGATGTCACGAATTTTCGCCGATGAGACCGCGCAGTTGGTTTCCCGAAATGCCGTTACAATCCTTTTGGGATCCGGGGTTTTCGATCAAAACGCTATCCAGGATTTTATGACCGCCCATTCCTATCACCAACTGGTTTGCAGCAGTCTAAATATCATTAACGACATGAATAAGGTTGCTGACATACTGTTTGCGAGGTAATTATGACAGAACAAAAAGAACGTGTTGTCGTCGTTACGGGGGGATCTAGGGGTATCGGCAGGGCCATTTGTTTATCCTTTGCTGCGCCGAACACCGGTATCTATTTTAATTATTTTTCTCCGAGTGATCCGGATGCTGAAGCTGCCGCGGCTGCCGAAACCGAAAAACTGGTTGTCGCTGCGCAAGGTTTTGCAAAAAGCAAAACTGTAAACATTGTCAATGAAAATGAGGTCTCAAATTTTTTCAAAGAAATCATTGATAAAACTGGACGAATCGATGTTCTGGTCAACAATGCCGGCATTACCAAGGACGGGCTGTTGGTCCGCATGAAAGAGCAGGACTGGGATGCGGTATTAAACGTAAACCTAAAAGGTGCATTCATTTGCACCAAAATTGTTGCCAAACTCATGATGCAGCAACGTTATGGCCGTATTATCAATATTGCGTCGGTGGTGGGAGTTACCGGCAATGCGGGTCAGGCCAATTATTCGGCGTCAAAGGCCGGTGTGATCGGGCTCACAAAAACAGCCGCCAAAGAGCTTGCTTCCCGAGGTATTACCGTTAATGCAATTGCCCCGGGGTTTATAGAAACGGATATGACGGCGGCAATGTCGGTCAAAGCTAGAAACGCCATGCTGGACCAAATTCCGCTCAAACGGGCGGGATATCCTGAAGATGTGGCATCCGTCGTTGCATTTTTAGCGTCCGAAGGCGCATCTTACATCACCGGTCAGATCATACATGTCAGTGGTGGCATGTACATTTAAAAGGAGGTATCTGAATGTCTATTGAGGATAAAGTAAAAAAGATCATTGCAGAAAAATTGAGTGTTGATATTGATGAAATCGTACCGGAAGCATCTTTTGTGGATGATCTGGGTGCGGATTCTTTGGACCTTGTCGAGTTGATCATGTCCATGGAAGAAGAATTCGATATCGATATTCCGGACGAAGAAGCAGAAAAACTGGTAACCGTTAAAGACGTTTTCGATTTTGTTGCCGCCCATTAATGACGTTATCCGAAACAGATCAAGCGCTTTATAAAACCAGTTGCTATTCGCCGGTTGTTAAGGAGGCCCATTGAATAGACGGGTTGTCATTACGGGGTTGGGGCTTGTAACGCCTTTGGGTATCGGCGTGGATGAGACATGGACGGCACTGTGCAAAGGACAATCAGGGATATCTGAAATTACGCGGTTCGATGCCAGCGGCTTCGATACCCGGATTGCCGGAGAAGTAAAGAATTTTCATCCTGAAGATTTTCTTCTCAAAAAGGAGGCCAAACGCACC
>JBAUWG010000577.1:0-6761 GCA_049583675.1 Desulfobacterales bacterium
TACTTGCGAAAATATGAACGTGAAGAATGGAATTGTCCTTGCTCTTGAAATCCATCTCCAAGCCTTTGACCTCTCCGGATGATTGCAATATCTTGATGAACCTGTTTCGATCCGCCTCCTCACAAAATCCAACTTCGGATACGTTCAATCCGAGGATCTCTTCTTTGGCGTATTTAGTTAATTCACAGAGCTTATGATTCACATCAACCAATTTCCCGGTCTCGAGTTCGGCAAGACAAATGGCTTGAGGCGATAGCTCAAACAGGTTCCTGAACCTGGATTCACTCTCCCGCAACGCCTCCTCCGCCAGTCTTCGCTCGGTGATGTCTCGCGAGACGCCGTGCATCCCGACAATTGCTCCGTCGGGATCCCGTATCCATTTCACGATGTTTTCCATCCAGACGGTGGAGCCGTCCTTGTGAACATACTCGACCTCGATGGTGACGGACCGGTTCGGGTCAACATTTCCCTCAGTCTCTTTCTGGAACTCTTCAAGATGCATCTCCTGGACCTTTTGAAGAGACGCCGGCGTAATCATTTCTTCCAAGGATTGCTCTTTTCGTTCTTCCGGCGTAAACCCCAGCACATGTTCGATGGAAGGGCTCACATATGCGGTTCGAAAATCCCTGTCGAGGATCCAAACGATATCGGCCATCTTTTCTGCGAGGAACCTGAATTTTTCTTCGCTCTTTCGAAGGGTTTCCTCGGCCTGCTTACGCGCGGTGATGTCAGCGACAACGCCCTCCATGTATCCGAATTCAGGATAAACCGCTGCGTTGATTTCAATGGTGACCAAGGATCCGTCGGCTCGGGTCATGTCTATTTCAAATCCATCAACTCTGCCCCGGGTCCGGATATGATCCAGCAATTCTTCACGGCGTTTAGGGTCGGCATAATGTTCCGAAGTCACATATTCTTTAACCAGCTGAGCCACCGAATCATACCCCATCAGCTTTGCCAAAGCCTGGTTGGCCGCAAGAAATTTTCCGTCGTGGATACGCGTTCGATAAATGCCGACCATTGCGGTTTCGAAAAGCTGACGATATTTTTTTTCGCTCTCCTCCGATTGCCGGACCTTTAGTTCTAATTCTTCATACGTTGGCTTTTTCTTCATGATGATTCCCTATGTGTTACAAATTCCCGGGACTGCGAGGTGCTTTTCGGTCAATAGAAAGACTTCGCCGGTCCAATCATAGCAGGAACCATGCCACAATATGTCGAATTAATTAAATACTTTTATTACAAATGGTTATAGATTACAACGCGGCGTGTTGAAATGGATAGGACGACGAAAATATTGGGGGGGCATGATACAGTTGTCAAAATTTTGACTCCTGAAAATCTCTACTCTATGGTGAATTTTCGTTCCGGCGCAGCAATGCGCATAATCTCGGAAATCCTGGACCGTGCGACCGGCTCGTCTTTGACCTTGACGACGATATCCATCCAGCCCATACCGGTTGCGCTGCTGATAATGCGTCCCACTTTTCTTTCGGATATAAGGTTTAGGATCCTATTTTGCGTTTCAATATCCTGTCTCGAAGCAAAATCATCTCCGGGCCAGCGAATAACCAGGCGCAAGGTGGTCTCATCAGGTATGATTCGGCGTTCGGCAATCCTGGCACTACCTGTCTGCGAGGCATCGTCCGAACAGGCGATGACCGTTAAAAAGGCCGCAAAGAACAGAATTAAGGCAAAATTACCCTGTAAATTTAAAATTTGCTTTTCCGATCACCCGACAAGACAATGGTCCAGTCTTTTCCGAAGTTCCCGGAGTGATAAACACGGTCATAATCACCCACGTATACCTGGCTGCCGTCCGCACTGCAGGCGACATTCAGCATGGGATATTGGGATACGAGACGCGTATCGATATTCGAAGTGTTTTTGTCAATGGCGCCCATTAAAAAAAATATGGAACCGAAAATCGCCATCCCCAGGAAAATGCCCAACATAATTTCTTTTGAAATTTTCATGCCATCTCCTTTTCTGTTTGAAGCCATCTCAAAATTAGGCTTTTCGATCGAGATCGCCCGCCTAAAGGCGGGATGAGAACGCGAGCCCGAAGGGTCGGGCTAAATTTCTTTTTTGTTGAAAACCATTAGCATCAGTGCGGTTATCAGAACGATGTAAATGAAGACATTCAGAATCGGGTTAATGGGGCCCATGTTGTTGAAACTGTTTTGATTGATGATCGAATCGGCGTAGGCTTGCACCATGTATACTTTCGGGTATAAAATTCTCCACAGGGTGGGCTGCGAAGCGGCCGCCGAAGGAACCGCGGTCTTTAAAATCTGGCTGCTTAAGATCTGGTAGCCGCCATCGGAAATATAGCCGACGAACAAGATTCCCACGGTAAAAACCGCGCTGATGAAATCCGGCAAATAAAGAGACAAAAAACACACCAAAACCGCAATAAAAAGAAGGTTGATCGAACAGACCAGCGATGCGGCCAGATACCCGGGAATGGCCGCGCCGGTTTTGACCCACACCGTCAGAAAAATTGCAGCGTGAAGAATAAACATGAAAACCAGGCACAAAAACCATGTTCCGGCGATCCTGCCAAGAACATACTGATGCCTGAAAACCGGCCTGGAGAGAAACAATACCAGGCTTCCGTCTTCATGATCTCTGCTGAAAATCTTCATCGACAGCAAGATGACGATCAGGAACATACCGGACGCAATGACCTGGAAAACGATCTTTGAAACATACCACGCCACCATCATGTTGTCCAACAGTTTCCCGTTGACGACATATTGACCGCCGTAACATCCGCGAATCATCAGAACCAACAGGAGACAAAGCCCCAGCAGAACATAAAAGCTTTTGTTCCGCATCTGGTCGCGAATGGTGTAGCCGGTAATTTTTAGAAAATGATCCATTTTGCTTTTTTGATCAACTGGACGATTGCGCCCAGCAGCCGGGTTGTTGTCTGTCATCCGTCATCTGTCGTCCGTCATCCGTCGTCTGTAAATTGCCCTATGCCCTTTGCGCTATGCCCTTTTCCCTTTGCCAATCGATATGTATTTAATAAAAACATCCTCCAGCGTCTCGCCGTCCCCTATGATGGATTGAACCGAATCCTTGACGAGGATTTTTCCATGGTTCATGATGGCCACGGTCCGGCACGTTTTTTCCACTTCCGAAAGGAGATGGGAATTCAAGAACACGGTAACATGGTCGTCGCGCAGGCTCTCAAGAATATTTCGGACATCCCGGATACCGATGGGATCGAGGCCTGCCACCGGTTCATCGAGTATCAGCAATTTGGGGTGCCCGAGCAGCGCCGCCGCGAGTCCAATGCGCTGTTTCATGCCCTTGGAATAAGCAACTGATTTTTCTTTTTCCCTGCCTTTCATGGAGACCACCTCCAAAAGACGGTCTGCTTCCATCACCGCATCTTTTCCGCCAAACCCGATCAAAGACGCGTGACGGCGCAGATATTCCAGGCCGGAAAGATGAGAGGGAATCATGTGATGCTCGGCCAGATATCCGACCCGTCTTCGGGTTTCGGGGTTGGAAACGGGAATTGAGTCTATAAAGATGCTGCCCGAAGTCGGCGCGATAAAGCCGAGGAGCATACGGACGACCGTCGTTTTACCGGCGCCGTTGGGACCGAGCAAAGCGAAATATTCACCCTTGGCAATGCGACAGGTGATGTTGTCGACCGCCGTAACCGTATTGAATTTTTTGATGACGGAATTAAGTACAATCATAATTTCCGAAAAAGAATCATGTCTTTGCCGGTTTCAATTGAAAAGCAATGAAATCCCAGTTGATGAGGTGATTGAGTACATTTTGAACATATTCCGCACGGCGATTTTGATAGTCCAGGTAGTAGGCATGTTCCCAGACATCCACGGTGAAGATCGGCTTCAACCCGTGGGCGATGGGGGTATCCGCATTGGCGGTCGTAACTATCTTTAGTGTCTCTTTGTCGAGGACCAGCCAGGTCCAACCGCTTCCGAACACGCTGTTGGCCGCCGCCAAAAACTGTTGTTTAAATTTGTCGAAGCTTCCAAAAGATTTTACGATCCGGTCAGCCGCCTCGCGATTGACCGTTCCGCCGCCCGGTTTAAGGCATTTGAAGAAAAAAGCATGATTGACGGCCTGGGCGACATTGTTAAAGACCGCAGCGTACTCTTTTTTCCCAGCTGTGAGCGCGATAATCTCATCGGCGGTTTTGCCTTCAAGGGCGCTCCCTCTCAGCAGCTGATTGGCCTTGTTCACATATCCAATATAGTGTTTGCCATAGTGAACGCGCATGGTCTGCTCGGAAATGTAGGGCTTGAGCGCATCCATCTTATATTCAAGCGGCTCCTGGCCGATCGTTTGTTTCTCATTGGATTTTCCACATCCGACGATCAAAATCGCCAAACCGATCGCCCCAAGTAAACACACGCCTTTGGATAAATAATGACCCCTTTTTGTCCAGTGTTGTTTCATGGTGCCCTCCTTGACTTTAACCGTACCTGCCCCGGCCAATTTGCAAGCCTGAGGCGTTCATTGGTCCCGCTACTGCCTTATTCTAATATTTCCTTCACCCTCCCGACCTCGCCGCTTTCTAAACGGACTTTAATGCCGTGAGGGTGAGTCGGCGATTTGGTCAGAATGTCTTTTACGATACCTTCCGTTAATCTGCCGGACCGCTGGTCTTTTTTTAATACGATCCGAACATGTTGACCCGGTGAGATTTTCATATGATTTGTGCGTCTCACAACCATGATTTTATGACCTTTCTTTCAAGCGTACCATGGAACAAAATACGCCGGCAACACAAAGCAAGCAGAAGATCATCATGCAACGATGCATACTGGCAAGGAAAGACAACTGTGTCTTCGAACTCACCGGGTTGTCTCCCATGATCTGATTGAACACCATGGTGATGATGGTCATGCTGCACAGCATCCCCATGGTCCGCATCGTGGCCAGAAAACTGGATGCAATACCATAGCTTTTGGGAGGAACACTGCCCATCACCGTGATGGTATTGGGTGATGAAAAAAGACTGAATCCGACGCCCATCAGGGCGAGCATCCCCATCACCACGTTCATAGGGGTTCCGGCATGAAATCGGGAGGCCAAACCCAGGCTCAGGGTACACACGGCCATGCCGGAAGTGGCCAGACCCGCCGGCGAAACCCGGTCGGCCAGTCTTCCGAACACCGGAGAAAGCGCCGTCTGAAACACGGGCTGAATAATCAGAATCAACCCGGCCCCTTCGGGAGTATACCCCCTGACCACTTGCAAATACAAACTGAAAAAAAAAGCGATGCCATAAGACGCGGCGTAATTGATCAGGGTGGCCAGGTTGCTGAAGGCGAAAACCCGGTTACGGATAACCAGACCCACATCCAGAATCGGAGACGCGCACCGGTATTCAAAGACGAGAAAGATCAAAAGTCCCAAGGCTCCAGATGCAATGAGCACCACATAAATCCCGCCCTCTTTCTGGTTGAGGGTGCCGTAAATCAGACAAAATAAAGAGACAACAAAAAGAAGGGTCCCCAGAAAATCAAAACGTTCACCCCTTGCGTCAGCCCATTCGCCCTTGAGTTTAAAAACGGTGAGCAGAAGACATAACAGCTCAACCAGAACTCCCAGATAAAAGATCCAGCGCCATCCCAGATGGGTGACCATAAATCCGGAAAGAACCGGACCCAGAGACAGTCCCAGGTAAATACATCCCACGATGACCCCCATGGCCCGCCCCCGTCTGGCCGCTGGAAAAACCGAAGAAAGGATGGCCACGCTGGTTCCTGAGATCATGGCCCCGCCGCATCCTTGAAAAAACCGGAATACAATAAAACTTTTAATGGAAAAAGCGAGTGATATCAATACCGTTCCCGCAGTGAACACGACAATGCCGATGGTAAAGATTCTTTTTCTTCCATGGATATCGCCCAACCGTCCCGCCGGAATCAAAAAAAGAGAAAAGGCGAAGATATAGACGGTTTCCACCAGCCCGAGCTGAACCGCACTGGCTGAAAACTCCCTGCCGATGGCAGGAAGGGCCACGCCCACGGCAGACAGCATGAAAGGGGTCAGGAACTGAACGGCACTGACCACAAACAGGGTCGCACTACTGGAGACGGCATCACCGGACGGGTCTTTTGAGGAAAGGTTATGGGGTGTTGAATTTGATTTTTTGATTATGTCCATCGCATCGTTACTAATCTTAGGTCCTGATCAAGAAAATCAATCCGATCAAAAAATACATCGAAGAAGCGGAAAATCGCGTTAAAGATTGTTGTATGGTCTAAAGATTATTCTATAAGCGCCGATAATTGTTATATTTGATTATACAAATCACTATTTACAGATGGAAAATATAATTCACGGGAGGAATAAATATGGCAAATTGCGAATTGATCGATAAGTGTCTTTTTTTCAATGACAAAATGGGAAACAAGCCGGGCATGGCGGAAATGTACAAAAAAAAATACTGCCGGGAGGATAATTCCGTCTGCGCCCGGCATATGGTTTTTGAGGCGATGGGAAAAGAAAAAGTTCCATCGAATCTATTTCCGAATCAGGCCGATGAAGCGAAAAGGATTATTTCGGCAAACTAGAAGCTTTCTCAAAATTAGGATCCCGAGACTCGAGAAAGGGCGGAATCAGCATCCCCCGGCTTGTTCTCAATGTCCCATTCTCATTGAGCGCAGCTTTATCGTTTGATGCTGAATACTGCCCTTCACCTTGAACGTTGAATCTGCGTCTTAATTGGGCCTGATCTTAAAAAGTTTTAACAATGCTAT
>JBAUWG010000578.1:0-10817 GCA_049583675.1 Desulfobacterales bacterium
AGGAAATGGGCTTGTAATTTTTCAATGTCAATAAACCTAAATTGAGCAAAGGAGTAAAAATGGCTATTTACGCATCTTATTTAAAAACGACTGCGGCAGGTAACAAAGAAATTAAAAAATCTCGGGAGCGTTTCGAGCAAGGGAAAAGAGGGGTGGAAAAACTCGGTGGCAAGATATTAGATGCATATTACATTGTTAGCAAAGGGGAGTATTTAATCATCAGTGAATTTCCGGATCATGATGCACGTGTCAAATCCATGGTGCAAACTCTCCAACAGGGTAATGTAAGCTATGAAGTCTTTCGGATGTTGCCCATTGAAGAATATTTTAAATTAATAGATTCAGCCTAATTTTAGATTTACTCCGACCACGGCCGAAAAGAGCCAACGAAGAAGAGCGATTCGTAAAGCAGCTAAATACGGACGTCTGAGGACCGTTTGTCGGCAGTGACCGGTGCCCATGGTAAACTGGAAAAGAAAAAACCAGGGCCTATATCGTTGATGTCAAATGGTGGGACTTGTGCACGTTCAGCACGAACGTCCGCCATTGCCATGTCTTCACGGTCATACCATGACCATCACCTTAATCGCCTCGCGTGCATCCATCGCCCGATAGCCTTCGGGCACACCGTCGAGGTCCACGGTGAGATCCAGCACCGGGGAAGGATCGAGCCGGCCGGCCAGTACATCTGGCAGGAGCTCGGGGATATACGCGCGCACCGGCGCCACGCCGCCCTGCAAGGCGATGTTCTGAAAAAACATTCTTCTGAAGTCCATTTCCGCGCTGTAGTGGGGTACCCCAACAAAGCCCACCCTGCAACCCGGGCGGCAAATGCCGATTGCACTGTTCAAAGAATCGCTCGTTCCCACGCATTCGAGCACGGCTTCGGCCCCGCCTTTGGTCATTTCCAGCACCCGGCCGATGGCTTCATCGCCTCTGCTCATGACGAGGTCGGTTGCGCCGAATTTTTTGGCCAGTTCCATGCGTCCGGCCTGGTGGCCCAGGACAATGATACGCCCGGCGCCGAGCCTGCGAGCCGCAAGGACGCCGCACAATCCCACCGCGCCGTCTCCAACGACGGCAATCGTGGCGCCTTTTCTGACGCCTGCGGAGACGGCCGCATGGTGCCCCGTCCCCATTACGTCGGTGAGGGGCAATACGGCCTTGAGCAGAGCGGCATCATTTTCGATGCTCTGGGGCAAAATCACCAAATTGGCATCGGCATAAGGGGCGCGAACCATTTCACCCTGCCCGCCGTCGTTTTTCATTCCCCAGAAACCTGCGTGAATACATGAGGTCTGCAGGCCTTTCCGGCAGAATTCACAGTCTCCGTCGGAAAACGCAAAAGGGGCGATCACCCGGTCTCCCTTCTTGATGGTGCGGACACCGAGACCCACCTCCTCGACAATCCCCATCCACTCATGTCCTGTTCGCCAGCCCGGCTCAAAGGGGGTGAGTCCCCTGTAAAACCATAAGTCCGACCCGCAGATGCAGGCGTGTGTTACACGTACAATAGCATCTGTCGGTTCCGTGATTACCGGATCAGGTACGTTTTCAACACGCACATCGCCTGGTGCTTGAAAAACGGTTGCTTTCATTTGAGACTCCTCGATTTAGATGTTTGCAGAACAAACCGGGTTCTTTGAACCCGGATACAAGTTAAACGTTGAAAGCACTGACGTGCTTTTTAGAAGTGGTTTCAAAACCGTTTAACGGCCGGTCATTTTCTCCAGGCTTTCCGGATATCGATCCCCCTGCATTGCGATCTTCGAGGCGGCGCTATCGATGTCACGGAGATCAACCGTCGTCAGTTCCATAGCAGCAGCTCCGAGGTTCTCTTCCAGGCGATTCAGCTTTGTGGTACCCGGTATTGGAACAATCCACGGTTTCCGGGCCAGCAGCCAGGCGAGCGCGATCTGAGCAGGTGTCGCGTTCTTTGGCTTTGCGATCTTGGCAAGCAGATCAACCAGGGCCAGATTTGCTTTCCGGGCCTCCGGCGTAAAACGCGGAACAATGTTGCGGAAGTCAGAACTGTCGAACGTGGTATTCTCATCGATCTTTCCCGTGAGAAAGCCTTTGCCCAGAGGGCTGTAAGGAACAAAGCCGATGCCGAGTTCTTCGAGCGTCGGCAGTACTTCCTTTTCCGGACGACGCCACCACAGCGAGTATTCGCTCTGGATCGCAGTGACCGGCTGGACAGCGTGTGCCCGACGGATGGTTTGCACGCCGGGTTCAGAAAGACCGAAGTGCCTGACTTTGCCTTCCTGAATAAGGTCCTTCACCGTGCCTGCCACGTCTTCGATGGGCACATCCGGGTCGACACGGTGCTGGTAGAAGAGATCGATGACGTCGGTTCCTATGCGCTTGAGCGATGCTTCGGCCACCGCCTTGATATGTTCGGGGCGGCTGTTCAGTACCGGTGCACCCTTGGTTCCCCGGGGATCGACCCTGGTGTCGAACCCGAACTTGGTGGCGATGACCACCTGATCACGGAAGGGAGAGAGGGCTTCGCCCACGAGTTCTTCGTTTGTGAACGGACCGTAGACTTCGGCGGTGTCGAAAAAGATGACGCCGCGTTCCACGGCCTTTCGAATCAGTAAGATCATCTCCTTTTTGTCTGCAGCGGGACCGTAGCCAAAGCTCATCCCCATGCAGCCGAGCCCAAGAGCTGAAACTTCCAGGCCGCTTTTTCCCAATTTACGTTTTTGCATTTTATTGCCTCCTTTAAGAACAGAAAAGCGCACTTTACCTCATACTATCTTGACACACTCGGCTATAGGCGGTCTTCTACCTGTTAAAGGCATAGAAAATAAATAAGTTAAGTTCAAAACGAGTACATAAACCAATAGATTTTCTTCACTTGATCTTTCGAGGTTTGGATTTTCCATATTTTATAAAAAGCATGATGTGAATCATCCGTCAACACCGGCATAGAAAAACATTATGCTTTAAATTGGGAAAATGCTTTCTTTAAGAAGCAAGCCTTTTATAGTATATGACCTCATTAAAGATTGTAAATAGGTCAACATTACTTTTTAACTTCCAAATACTCCCGAACCGAAGCTATTCTATTATCACCTATGTGGCCTTCATAATCACCTGTTTCTACACATAATATCTTAATATCATGGGACATATGAAGGTGTTGAATTTTGACATACGATGAATCCGAAGGGAATACATCGTAAATTTGTGTTTGAAACCCGATTTCTGATATTTTTATGACAAAGAGCCCATTCACTTCAATAACAATAAAAAAACCTTTTAAATTTATCGTGAACATTCAGGCTTATAGATGATTCAGCACATCTCGTTTTCATTGACATATATCAGTTGATGATTATTTTCGAACTTAAAAAGTCTTGTGTAGGTGTCACTCCTTAACAGAGAGTGTTTTTTTTTATTGGGAAGCAAAGTTATTTCTCAATGATAGTAACGCATCTGAATGGATTGAGATTCTGTCAAATTAAAAATTCAGAGAAGGTTTTTAAAACAACTTATTAGATAATTGTGTCAGCGGACCTGATATACGTAGTTGTGGATCTGTCGGTTGCCTGCTGAACAAGGCTCCATTAAACCTCTGCCGTGAACTTTCGCAGTTGAACGCTCCATTGCGAAAAGTTGATGATGAGAAAAGGGCAATAAGTGCGGTGGAAGAGCGGCCATGCTCCGGTTGAAAATCAGATAAAAGTCACTTTTCTTTCAATTTATTCCTGAACGCTTTTTGTCTTCTTTCTATCTGATCTATTGTGACATCCCTAAATGCATACCGAAGACTATGCATAGGTTATTTTTCGTTACGCAATTTCCTTAATTTCAATATATTTATGGAGGTGGAAATGTACGGAAATAAAAATATAAGATATGGCGCGATGTTTGTTTGTCTGCTATTTTTTGTTTTGGCTGGTTGCGTAGCAGTGGTTGCCGGCGGCGCCGCCGGAGGAGCTACCTATGTCTTTACCAAAGGATGGGTCGCGAGAGATTATAACGTCGGTATTGATCGGGCCTACACGGCTGGACTGGAAGCTGCCAAAAATCTGGGAATGTCCGTAGTGGAAAAAAGCAAGAAAATTGCCTCTGCGGAAATCAAGATAGAGAAAGGGGGTAAAGACTACTGGATAAAAATGGAAGAAACGTCAAAAAAACGGACGACCATCTCGGTCCGTGCTGGAATTATGGGAGATAAAGAAGCCTCTCAAAAAATTCATGAAGAGATTAACAAGATGATCTTAGGCTAACTGCAGGGTGTAACAAGGTGAATTTTGCATGAAAGGAGAAAGAAATGAAACGAAAAATTATTATAATCACGTTGATATCATTTTTAAGCTTGGCTTTTCTTTTTGCATGCAGTGACCAGAAAGAGGGTGAAAAGCCAAAAACGAAAGTGACTCAAGAAGATGTGAAAAAGGATACAAAAGAAGCAATGAACACGGTCAAAGACTATACTCAACAGAAAAAAGAAGAATATTTACAACAGATGAATGCCAAACTGGAAGAACTTGAGAAAAAAATAAATGAACTCCAAAACAAGGCTGAATCCAAAGCAAGTGGCCTGAAAGAAGAAAGCAAGGCGAAATTTAACCAGAGCATGGAAACGCTAAAAAAGGAGAAGAATGAGGCAGCTGAAAAATTAGAAAAATTAAAATCTGCAAGTGGCAAAACCTGGGATGATATAAAAGCCGGAGCGGATTCGGCCATGGACCAACTGAGCAAGACTTATGAAAAGGTGCGCTCAAATTTTGAAAAATAAGACCGGCGACCTGCAATAGAACTGACTTTCACCTTTTACACTCATAACTTCATAAAACGACAGTACTCATGTTCGGATGGGCTGCCACATTTTGCAATTAGTGTAATTTTGCCGGTTTGTTGGGCTTCACTGGAATTGCGGCACTGTGCCTTTGGCCCACCCAAAACGGATATCAGTCGTATCTAATGGAACGGACCCTATCACGTACCGCCTCGGCTGCGTCTGCTATCCTGGTCAATCATTCACTGGCCTGGTTCAGAAAGGCCATGTCCTCGTCGCTCAGTTTCAGCTCCAGCGCCCTGGCAAAACTTTCGACCTGTTCTGTGCTGGTGGCACTGACAATGGGTGCGGTAACGCCTTCTTTGTGGATCAGCCAGGCCAGCGCCACTTCCGCCGGTTTAGCCCTGTGACCGGCAGCCACCTCATCGAGCGCCTTCAGGATAGCCAGTCCCCGGTCATCAAGGTACTTGGCAACGCCCTCACCCCGTTTGGATTTACCCAGATCCGCTTTTGAACGGTATTTACCGGACAAAAAGCCGGACGCCAGGGAGTAATAGGTCACCACGCCCAGCCCTTTCTGGATGCAAAGGTCACGCAAGGGGCCGTCAAAACTGGCCCGGTCGTACAGGTTGTATTCAGGCTGGAGCACCTGATAGGGGGGCAGATGTTTGTTTTTTGCTACCTGCAAGGCCTTCGCCAGTTGATCGGCGCTGAGGTTGGATGCTCCGACAGCCCGGATTTTTCCCGCCGCCAGCAGCATTTGAAAAGCGCCAAGGGTTTCCTCTAAGGGCGTGTCCGGGTCCGGCCAGTGCGAGAAATACAGATCCACCACATCAGTGTTCAGACGTGTCAAAGACTCATCAACGGCCTGACTGATCCACTTGGCACCGAGGCCTTTTTTACCCGGTTGCCCAAGATCGGAGCCGACCTTGGTAAAGAGCGTGACTTTGTCGCGTATACCGGGGCGCGCCTTGAACCAGCGCCCCAGAATGGTTTCCGACTCGCCGCCTTTATTTCCGGGCGCCCAGGAAGAATAGACATCTGCCGTATCAACGGCGCTGAACCCATGGTCGATAAAGGCATCCAGCACTGCAAAGCTTTGTTTTTCGTCAATGGTCCAGCCCAATACGTTGCCACCGAACACCAACGGCACGATTGCCAGGCCCGTATTTCCCACGGTACGTCTTGTCATCTCTACCTCCTTTTACTCTTTATTCTCTCGTATAAAAATAGGCTTGCCAGAGTTTCTTTTCTGATCAAACTGGACGCTTGCGTTCAGCGACCGGGCTGACTTCCGATCTCCGACTTCCGACCTCTATGCCCTATCACCCTCTGGCTTCCGTCCCGTGCCCCAGACCCTTCAGGATCTCACGCATATGATCAATATGAAATTGGACATGAAAGGATCCCAAGCCCCCGATCAGCCCCTCCAGCGTCGGGTACTCCCCCAGCGGCGAGTCTTTGAGCATGGGAACATGCGCTTTTCGGTCGAGCTGTTCAGCGGATAGGCCGGCGGCAAACTCAGAGATACCACCGTATTCCTTCTCGACCTCTGAGAAGAGCGCTGCAAAGGTCATTTGGGCGCGCTTTTCAGAAAAAAAAGGGTCTTCGGCCTGAAGATCGAGCCTGGGCGTGTCCTGGTCCAGAAAGGCTTTCAGGATGGGCAGATGGCCTGAGCCTTCGGGCCCCGATAGGTGAGAAAGGATTTCCTTGGGAGACCATCGTCCTTCGGGCGCCCGCTCGGCGGTATTTTCATCAACCCCTTCGCAGACTTTTTTCAGGTCTTCAATCTTCTGTCGAACGTTTTGAGCCAACTGCTTTCCGGTTGAAGTCGCCATGTCTCACTTTCCTCCTTAATTCCTTTTGACTGTATTCTGTGCTATTAAGTGGAGTATAATCATATCTCGATCCTTGTCAAATGCACGGAAGGCTTGGGCAATACATGAAACGGAAGGGCATTCGTGGGCGGGCGAAAGGACTTTTTTTCAGATGGTCTAGTATCCGGCTTGCATATCGACGAGATTGATCATCTCACCCTGCCCCGACAGATAAACATCCAAGTTGTGTGTGATGATCTGCATGGCCCGGGACATGTATTGGGGTGACAAGCCGCAGATGTGCGGTGTCAGAATGACATTGTCCAGGTCCCACAGAGGGCTTTCCGGGGGAAGCGGTTCGCTATAGTAGACATCGCTGACCATGGCCCTGATCTTTTTATTGCGCAGCGCTTCAATCAAATCGTCCTCATTGACGGTCGGGCCGCGGCCGATATTGATGAAGCAGGCCGTGGGCTTCATCTGATCGAAATACCGCCGGTCGATCAGCTTTTCCGTTTCCGGTGTATAGGGCAGCAAATTGATGATGTAGTCACTGCGTCGAAAAACAGCGGCCATATCATCCGGAGTATGGACCTCTTCTACATGGTCGACCGGCCCGGGGGTGCGCTTGACCCCGATCACCCGCATGCCCATGAAGGCGGCCTTTTTGGCGATCTCTGCGCCGATGGCGCCCAACCCGATAATCCCCACGGTGGCGCCATGAATTTCCTCTTGCGGCACCGACCGCTCCCATTTTTTCTGCAGCTGATTGCGGAACAGCAGATGAAAGCCGCGGGCCAGGTTGATCATCGCCGCGACGGCATATTCGGCCATATGGATCTTGTGGATGCCCCGTCCGTTGGTCAGCACGATGCCCCGGCGTTTGATTTCGCTTAGGTCCATATAGTCGACTCCTGCGGTGATGGCCTGAATCCATTTCAATTGCGGCGCCGCGTCGATTGTTTTACGGTCGCACTGAAAAAAGGTCAGCAAAATTTCGGTTTCTTTCAGCAGCGCCGGCAGCTTTTCAGAATCTGTGCAGCGAACCCAGTCCAACTGCGGATAATTTTGCTGCAACTGGTGAAAATACGGGTCCGGCAGTTCGAAATTGATCAGTGCACGTGTCATTGGCTCATCCTTTCAGAAGGGGTTAAGGTTTGATCTCAACTTTATTGTCTCTTAGATCGTTTTGGGCAACAGCCTGTCAAGATTTAACAACATTCATTCCTGCGGCGGCATGGAATCTTCAGGCTGAGCGGGAACAGCCATAAAGTATGCCAGAATAAGGGAAATCGCCACGCCGGCAACGCCCGTTATTGAAAGCGCGAGATATCCCAGAAAGAGCACCAGTGGTCCGCCGAGGAATGTACCCAGAACCGTCCCGACGGCTGCCGAAGCATTGAATAGGCCCATGGCCTCTCCCTGGCTGACAGGCGTTATATCCGCGGTTATGGTGGTTCCGGTAACACTCAGGATGGGCCATGATAGGATAATAAGGGCAAAAGCAACCGAAGCAACGATTGCACGGTCCGGAAAGTGTATGAAAATCAGTGCCAGAAGCATGCAAAAACCCACCAGACGCAGCAACAGACCCCATCGATAGACCTTTACAACGCCGAAGCGGGCCGAAAGACTTGTGCTGGCGGTATACAAGACGATTCCCACTCCTCCTGCAACTGCATAAACAAGAGAGGTGATCCCCGGCGCCACATCATAGGCGGATTTCATGGCCAGTGGGAAATACGCAAAAAATGCCGCCACGCCTAACGCCATGATAAACCAGGACAGGATAAAATAACCGAATGCGGTGGGGATAAGTTTCCCGATGTTGCGGATTGCCGATAGATTCAAGTGATGGGAATGCCGGAAAATGCCCCCACCCAAAAATTCGACTCGCCTGAACTTTGCCAATTTATGATAATCCAGATGACGCAGCTGATGTTTTTTAATCCCGACAGGTTTTTGGGTGGGCAGTCCGAAATGACCGAGAATAATTGCCGGGACCAGCAGTGCAGCGCCTGTCCATAATCCAGCGGAGAATGCCTGCCGGCCGGAAAACACAGCTGCCAGGAGAAGACCGATTGTCTGGCCGAACCCATTAAAACTCTGCAGCCAACCGATCCGTGAGGCCCATTCACTCTGCGGATTAAATTCTACTACGAATAGACTGGCCACTGTTGCAATAGCCGCCGTTCCAGCGCCGATCACAAAAGCCATGCCAAGCCATTCAGGAAGGGATTTGCCGAATGGTATCGCGACTAAACCCATCAAAAGAATGATAAAACCACCCAAAAAAATAGACCGGTGGATATGTTTTTTATCGGTCAGGCTACCCCAAAATGGAGAAGTTAGAATGCCAAGATTGTAAACGCCCATCACCCATCCCACGTCGGATAGGCGATGAGACTGTGTGCGAATCATAAGTGGAAGCAATACCGGAACGAGCGCAGCTGTGACGGCTCCCAGGATTGCATAGCTTCCATACCATACGGCAACAGATCTATGTTTCGTCGTGATTAGTTTATTCATTGCAGTGCGTCCTCATTCAAGATTTGATACCATTTAGGCACAGGGCGCCTATTCCTGGAAGCATCCTTTTACGGGTCCCCGCAGTCGTAAGCATCATAATGTGCGCTTTGAGAGCATCAGGGTCTTGGAAGGATTGCCCTCGATGGGCGTGATCTTCTTCGAATCATCAAAGGTGATGACCCGGCCTTCGGTGTTGATCAGCCGGTTGTCGTCGGTCATGATCAGCCCCAACTGGGCCACGATATCCCGTTTATACTGATACTGCATACTCAGCTTCTGCAGGCGGTATTTCATGATCAGCCAGATCAGTCCGAAAAAGGTGCCGATCCCTAAAAGGATCAGCAAGCCGATTAAGGCATGGCTGATCACGGCACCGCCGGCTCGCCCCAGAAATTCAAAAAAAACATCCAGTTTGGGAAAAACGATCGCACCTGCCATCAGAAAGAGCAGGCCGGCAAGAAACGGGATCTGCCGCATAATGTTTAGGGAGCTTTTGAATTTGCCCATGTAGTTGGCATCGGCGTTGGTCTCACCTTTATTTCTGGAAATTTCCGAATCGGCTTTGCCGCCCCGGAGGCTGTCGCCGAAGATGAAGATATTAAAGGCTGTCACAAATACGCCCAATAAAAACGTGACCCCGACGGGGATCACGAAGGCGGCGACATAATAGGTCTTCCATGGAAAAGGAATGTGGATGGGTTCCAGCTGACACAGAAAACAGATAAAAAAGATCAAGACTTCCAGGATAAAAATGAAAAAAATATAAGACTTAAAGAAACGTTTAAGTTCTGCTTTGTTAAACAGTGTCGCAACTCCGCGAATTTTGGCGTCTTTAGTTTCGGATGTGTTCTCTTCGGTCATTTTCTTTTTCCCGTAATGAACGTTTCAAATATTTATTTTATTTACACATATCTCATATTTATAAAAAAATATTTTGAATGCCAAAATGGAAATATGTATTGTGGTTTCCATTCCCAACATCAAGTAAAGAAAGCGCTTAAATATTCATCATATTCCGTCAAACTTTTCCAGTTCCTCCTGGCATTTTCGGCACCGAACGGCAGCCGGCATTACCTCTAGGCGAGCCTCTCCAATCCATCCGCCACAATCTATGCAGTGCCCGTACGCTCCTGACTCAATCCGCGTTAGCGCCTGCTCAATTTTTTCCAGCTCCTCGTATTTGTGCTCTATAAACGAGAAAACCGTTTCTTCTTTTAGCTCAGCCAGTGCATAGTCTGCCTGATCACAAACCATATTAATTAAATCCTGGTATTCTTCGCTGGCGTGGTGTTTCAGATCATCCATGATTTCATCCCAAGCCTCCTCTTTTTGTCTGAGCAATTTATCCTTAAAATTTTCAAGTTCCTTATCTGTGAAAGATTTTGGCATTATTCACCTCCGGTAGGATATATCGTTTCTTAAAATTCATTAATGAAACAGCCTCGATTCCCCATTGTCTTATTTTATTTCGAATTTCTAACCCCAAGGCTTTTAGCGCATAGGTTGATCTTTAAAAATAATTCCGGAAAACATCATACTCCCTCTATCTGGGAAGCTCCGAAACTGTAATATTTAACCTTAATGATAGTCATAACAGTAACCGATTGAAAGGAGAGTTCATCCGATTTTTCTGTAGGACAATTCAGCTATATTTTGTCGGTATTTGTCCTGCAAATTTCCTCGATTAAAATTAAAAAGGTTGGATTCGATCAATATTCTTC
>JBAUWG010000579.1:0-5876 GCA_049583675.1 Desulfobacterales bacterium
GGCGTTTTTGCTTTTCATTGGCGTAGAAGATAGCGCTGCGATACTGATTCCCCCGATCCACAAACTGTCCGCCCGGGTCCGTGGGATCCACGTGTTCCCAAAAATATTCCAAGAGTTGTTTATAGGTGACTTTGGATGGATCATATATGACTTTCACGGATTCCATGTGGCCGGTGCCGCCCGCGGAAACCTCTTCGTACGTGGGATTTTTTACATGACCGCCGGTGTAGCCGGAAATGGCATCGATCACGCCGGGGACTTTTTCAAAATCCGATTCCGTGCACCAGAAGCAGCCGCCGGCAAAAACAGCGCTTGCGGTGGTGACAGATTCATTTTTCATATTATTTTTTGTATTATTCATGCTGTTTCCCTCATGATATCCGAGTAAAATGACTGTGGACAAGACCACTGTGAAGATGATGCCAATAATAAATATTGATTTCATGTTGCACCTCCGTTTTATCAAAACATTATAAGGTAATACCGATTAGAACAACCGTCCAGGAGATAGAAAGTTCCAAATCCTGTGTATTTCCCTGTTGATAGGAAAATAAACACTCATGATAAAGCTTGAATGACAAACGTGTAAAGATTGTTTAAAGATTCGTAATTTGGTTTGGCATATTTTTAATTCCCTGCTATAAAAAAACAAAAAAGGGATCGTTGTCCGGGGTGCAAAGATCATGCTCCAGCGCGTTGTTGACTTTGAGCGCGAAAAAAATCTCGTTAAAGAAACCTTACAACTCAAAGAAAAGAAAATTTAAAAGGGGGGACACTCCGGATTTTCAGGTTCCCCCGGACTTGAATACGGTCAATTAGTTTACTTTCATGATATGGATATTATTTTATGAAATGAGTTCGACGGATTCCGGCGCCGATAACAATTCTGGGATTATGAGCGATGGAAAAGCATACACAACACCTGGTCATCTGTTCTTCGTGCGGGGCAAAAAACAGGATATCTCCTGAAAAGGTCCGGGGTATTCCAAAATGCGGCAAGTGCGGCGCGGCCTTGGACATGGAGCAGACCGGAGAGGAAAAAGCCCAATCTTATTTTTTTCGTTGCACGGCCTGCAGAACCCGGAACAGAATTCCCTTTCAGAAAATCAATGCCGGGGCAAAATGCGGAAAGTGCGGTGCCTTGCTGGATACGGAAGAACTATTTCAAGCGCAGCCGATAATGATATCAGAAACCAATTTCGAGAAAAAGGTGTTGGGTTCTCCCATACCGGTGCTTGTTTTTGCCTGGGCCAACTGGTGCCCCACATGCCGGGCGGCCATGCCGGTGATCGATGATTTTGCAAAAGATGCCAAAGGGAAAATCAGGGTCGGCAAAATGAACGTGGATTCCAGTCAGAAGCTTGCTTCAACATACAATATATTGAGTGTTCCGCAGATACTGGTCTTTGATAACGGACGTTTGCTGGAGACCATGCCGGGTGCTATGCAAAAACATGAAATTATGATGAAAATGGCCCGGTATCTATGACCGGCAACCCCGTTTAAGGATATATGATATTTTGACACCTGAAGATTTAAAAAAATTTTGGGGGAATCACCTCAGCATCCGCGTCGATGACAGGAATCTTGATTTTGTCAGCGCAAAAAAAATTGCCAAAGGCAAGGCGAGGGAGTTGGCGGAAGATCCCATGCTGCTGTCATGGTATAGCGGGAAGTCCGGAGATTATTTCCCCAGATATACCTGCGGAAATTGGCATAAACCGGTCTGGATTTTGTTTGCAGAATCCAGAGGCGCGGATCTTGCCGTCAACATCAATGACGGCGAGTACATATTTCTCTATCTCTCGCTGTAAACTTGCAATGGCTCATTTTAATTTGAAATTTATAATTTCGATTATCCAAAAAAAGTCCTTTGAAAGCGGAACAAATGGCCATGACGGAGATTATCGATCTCACCCGAGAGTTGGTCCGATTCAAAACAATGCACTCAAGACCCGATGAGATCCGGCAATGCGCCGCCTTTATCGAACACTATTTAAAAGGCCTGGGTATTCCCTGCAATCGCTTCGAGCATGGAAATACCCTTGCCGTTTCGGCGCTTCCTCAAAGCAACAAGGCGCCGGTGCTTTTGATGAGCCATATGGATGTCGTGGATGCTCCCGACAGTCTCTTTACACCGGTAATAAAGGATAACAAACTGTATGGACGGGGGTGCCTTGACGACAAATATGCGGTAGCGCTGTCTTTGATCCTTTTAAAAAATACCTTGGAGCGGCTTCGAAAACAGGGAAGGGGGAAGGAAGATTTATCGTTTGGAATTTTGATCACCGGCGATGAAGAAATCGGAGGCTTCAACGGTGCCAAAAAGATCCTTGGCGACATTCAAACAGACTTTTGTATTGTTCTGGATGGCGGCGGCGTTGAAAACATCGTTGTCAAGGAAAAAGGCATCATCACCGTCAAGCTTTTATCCAGGGTTAAAGCGGATCCCGGCCCCAAGCCCCGGATTGAAAAAAATGCATTGGAAGTATTGAAGGCCGACATTGCCGGATGGAAAACCTATTTTGTAAGATCAGCGCCGGAACATTGGCACAGAAAAGTCATCTGTAATTCGATTCAACCCCTGACATCAGATTGCGACGTTCCGAACGTTGCCGAGGCACAATTGGAAATTTGGTATACCCAGACGGATGATGTTGAAAGGATGCTTTTGACCCTGCAAAGCGAGTTGCACAGCGATATCATCATCGAACATGTGGAGCCGGTGTTCGACAATGGCGCATCGGAGCACTTGAAGTGGCTGCTGGACCTTTCAAAAAAGACACGGGTCGGGTTTGAAGACGGTGCCAATGATTCGCGATTTCTTTCCCGGTTCGGAATAAAAGGGATTGTCTGGGGTGCTGATGGAGACCGCAGCCAACATACCATGGATGAACACGTCGCCATCGATAGTATTTATGAATTATACGACCTTCTTGATACGTTTGTCCGACGATGCGAGTCGCGGGCTAATCTTTCAACATCATGAAAAATAAAGCGATAAAGCTGATCTCCTGGAATGTAAACGGCATTCGAGCCGCTATCCAAAAGGATTTTTTTAGATCCTTCAAGCAGATGGATCCCGATATCCTGGCGCTGCAGGAGACAAAGATACAGGATGTGCAGCTGACCGAAGAAATGAAACAGGTCCCGGGCTATGAGGCATTCTGGTCCCACGCTTCGGTTAAAAAAGGGTACAGCGGTGTTTGCACCTATACCCGCATAAAGCCAAAACGCATCAATTACCGTATCGGTATCGAGAATTTCGACAATGAAGGCCGTATTATCGAGACGGACTTTGATGATTTTATTTTGTTCAATGTTTATTTTCCCAACGGTCAAATGAGTGAGGAGCGGCTTCGGTATAAGCTCGACTTTTATGAAAGATTCATGGATTACATTGATGCGTATAAAATCCGGGGGCGAAGCCTTATTATCACCGGCGATTACAACACGGCCCATAATGAGATCGATTTAAAAAATCCCAAGGCCAATGAAAACACATCCGGTTTTTTACGGATCGAGCGGGACTGGCTCGACAGGATGGTTGAACGCGGCTATGTGGACACTTTTCGGCATTTTCATCCGGATACCGTTAAATATTCGTGGTGGACTTACCGTTTTAAAGCAAGGGAGCGCAATATTGGATGGCGGATCGACTATTTTTTTGTTACCGAAGATATGATCCGCAACGGCTGGATCAAGGAGGCGTTTATCGACAACGATATTTTTGGCTCGGATCATTGTCCTGTCGGTCTGATATTAGAAATCTAATGAGAAAGACAACCGGACCTTTGACATCATGGATTCAAGTATTATTTTCTGATTAATGCTTCTCCGGTGTACGTGCATCTTATTCATCGGTTGTCAGCAATAAATTAATCATTAATGTACACCGATAATAACAACGGCATTTGGGGAAGCTTGAAGATGAACGAAGCTGACAGATTCTGATGTGCTTTTCAAAAGGGTCCGTCAGGTGTAAAACAGGCAGGTTCCGTTCGAACCTGCCTGTTTTGTTTTTTTTTAATGTATGAGAACCATCAATCCTACATCCCCAGATAGATGTCCTTGATCTCCGGGTCCCTCAGAAGCTCGCGGGAAGGGCCGTTTTTCACCACTCTTCCGGTTTCGAGAATGTAGGCGTAATCGGAATTTTCCAGAGCCAGCTGCACATCCTGCTCAACCAGCAGGACGGTGGTCCCCTGTTGGTTGATGGTTGCGACGATGTCCACCAGATTGTCGACGATGAGCGGCGCTAGGCCGAGAGACATTTCGTCGATCAGAAAGAGCCGGGGGTTGCCCATAAGGCCTCGGCCGATGGCCAGCATCTGCTGTTCGCCGCCGGAGAGGCTGCCGGCTTTTTGCATGCGGCGATCGTTTAAAATCGGGAAAAGGGAATACATCCGCTTCAGACTGGGGATGATTTCCGGGTCCTTGCCTCGATGGTAGGCGCCCATAAGCAGGTTCTCTTCGATGGTCATATCCGAAAAAAGCTTTCGGCCTTCCGGCACAAGGATGATTCCCTGATTCACCACATCATGAGACGGCAGCGAGTCGATACGCTGACCCTGGAAATGAACCTCTCCGCTTTTGGGTGGTTTGATGCCGGAAATCGTTTTCATCAGGGTCGTCTTCCCGGCGCCGTTTGATCCGACAATGGCGATGACCTTTCCTTCTTCCACGGAAAAAGAAACATCCCACAAGACTTGAATGTCGCCGTAGAAAACATCGAGATGGGTCACTTCCAGATACATAGGTTCCTCGCTCAGGAAATTACAGCCTGCTGGTATCGCTTGCCGAGATAGGCCTGGATGACCTCTTTGTTGTTGAGAACATCCAACGGCGGCCCCTCGGCGATTTTTTCGCCGTGATGGAGAACGAATAGACGGTCACTGATCGCCTTGATGGCTCTCATGACGTGCTCGATGACGATGATCGAGATGCCCTTGGCCCGGATCTGGTGAATCAAAGCCACGGCCGCATCGATTTCCTTTGAATTCAGCCCTGACATGACCTCGTCGAATAGAACCACTTCAGGGTTCATGGCAAGGGCCTTGGCGATTTCGAGGCGCTTGCGGGAGGCGACGCTCAGCTGGTCCGCTTGTTGATTTCTGACCTTTTCCAGACCGACAAAGGAGACAATCTGCCCGGCCATGTCAAGGGCCCGGCGGATTCGCTGTTTTTTGGTCTGTCTGCCGAACATGGCGCCCACGGCAATGTTTTCCAAAACCGTCATCCGTGCAAAGGGCTTGACGATTTGGTAGGTCCTGGCAATGCCCAGCCGTCCGATCTGGTAAGGTTTCAGCCCCTTGATGGACTTGCCCTTGAAGAGTACGTCGCCGCTGGTAATGGCCAGGCTGCCGCTGATCATGTTCACCAGGGTCGTTTTTCCGGCGCCGTTGGGTCCGATCAAACCCAGGATCTCTCCCTGGTTGAGAGTAAAGTCCACCTGATAGTTCGCTATCAGTCCTTTGAATTGTTTGGTCAACGCTTTTCCTACCAGAATTGCCTTTTGCTGCTCGGCCATGACTACCCACCATCCTCGATGCGAGAGTTAGAGATAAATGGCTCGCCATAGAGTCTTTTGTCTAAAATTAAAAATTTCAAGCGCCAAATTACAAATAAATCTCAAATTCAAATATCTAATGACCAAAACTTCCCAGGACGAAATGTCGTTTCGATTTTTGCATTTTGATCATTGGGATTTGTTTGGTATTTGTCATTTTGACAAATCAATGAGCTTCCAACAACTCAAATCCCTTTTGCGAGTAACTAGTGTCCATCCATAAATGGTCTTTTTGCCCGATCTCGGCGTTATGCTCAAAAAATAATCCTCGGAATATCAACTATATGCCTGCGGTTATTTTTTTCGC
>JBAUWG010000580.1:0-3069 GCA_049583675.1 Desulfobacterales bacterium
TATCTGCCAGGTTATCATGTGCTTTTAAATAATTTGGATCAATTCTGAGTGTTTCATGATAGTGAAAAATGGCCTCATTATATTTTTTTTGAGAAGAAAGCACACATGCAAGATTATATTGCACATCGGCATCGTCGGAATGGGTTTGAAGTATGTTTTTGTACTGGGATATGGCCTCATCGGTATTTCCCTTCAAAAATAATACGTTTGCAAGATTCATCCGCGTATCTGCTTTTTTTGATCCGGTTTTTAGCGATGTTTTGAAGTAAACCATCGCCTGATCATAATCGCCTTTTTTCGCAAAAGCCTCTCCGAGATTATCGAGTGCCGCCGGATAATCCGGTTTGCTCTTCAATGCTTTTAAATAATAATGGATCGCCTGGTCGATATCACCCTGTTCTGAATAGGCATTGGCCAAATTAAAAAGCGCCGTCGCATAATTTGGACGAATTTTTAACGCGGCTTTATAATGGAAAATCGCCTTATGCAAATCTATCGGCTCATAAGCTGCTCCCAGGTTGATGTGGGCCTGGTAGTTATTTTTAGTGACTGAAACGACATTTTCAAACAGCGTTATTCCATTTTTCCATGTATTTAATTGTAAAAATGATACCCAAGACAAAGCAAAGAGTATTATTCCGGCAGAAATTCCCAGAAATATTTCTTGAAAACGTCGTTTTTCAAAAAGGTCCGTGATTGCCGATGCGATCTCTGCCCCCCGGCCCCCGACCACTTTCTGCTTAATCCTCTCTCCCGCCCCCTGCCCTAGATCCTCTTTCCTCTTTCCTCTTTCCTCTTTTCTAATTCTTACCGTCTGATTTCCGACCTCCGCTTGCCCGGCGTAGCTCGGAGAACGAAGACGGGACCTCTGATCTCTAAGCTTATTTAAGAGGTCCGGAATACCCCATGCCACAATCATAAAGATTCCGATCAAAGGTACATATGAGTATCGGTCCGCCATAGCCTGATCACCGACCTGCACCAGTCCGATCACGGGTACAAGCGTGCCGAGATACCAAAACAGTCCAACCGGGATATACGGATATTTCTTTGCCGTTTGTAAGGCGCCATAACAAGCCGCGACAATCAAAAGCGCTCCCCCGAAAATTTGCCATAACGGGAGTGTGTTACCCGGATGCGGATAAAAAACCGCCAGTTTATAGGGCCAGATCGCCATAAAAGCATATTTTACATAGGACACAACGGCATTTTCGATACGGTACTTTATCGGTAAAGCCCATATCAATTTTACTGCGCCTTGGCTATTCTGGGCAAAAAAAGTGATGATGCATGAACCAACGACGATCATAAAGAGCGGTATCTTTTCTAAAATGATCCGATAATTACGTCTAACGGCACCACCGGTTGCTTTTTCTGATTTCAATAGAAAATCACGTTGCAATTGAAATCTTTGAAGCGGCCAAAAGTCCAGCAGCAACAGCACAAAAGGGAATGTCACCAGCATGGGTTTGGCCATAAGACCCAGACCGAATAAAACAATCATCAGCAGGTAATATTTGGCCGATGAGTTTTTAACATAACGGCAATAGGCCGCAATGCTCAGCAAGCCGAAAAAGGTACTTAAAACATCTTTGCGTTCCGAAATCCAGGCCACGGATTCCACATGAAGCGGATGCAAGGCAAAAAGAGCCGCCACAAACGCACTTTGCCAAAATGCCCCGGTCATTTTAAAAAGGATGAAAAACAACAACAACGTGTTCGCAATATGGAACTCGACATTGGTCCAGTGATGCCCGGCGGGATTCATCCCATATAAATCGCAATCCAACATGTGAGAAATCCAGGTCAATGGATGCCAGTTTGCACTATGAAAAGTGGTAAAAGCCCATTTGATCCCTTCAGGTGAAATACCTTTTTGAACGTGGTGATTTTGGGTAACATACAGCTCATCGTCGTACCCGACAAAATCAAATTTTTGAACCTTCATATAAACGACGATAATGACGAGAATTAAACATAGCGCTACGAAAAGAACCATGCGATAATCTTTCTTGTCGTCGGTCATGTCAGCCGATCCTCTTCCCGGAAAACGTTTGACGATAGGGCATTTTATTTTGATACAATTTGAGTCTTAGTTCCAAACCCTGAGCAAGCGATCCGGGACCTTGCAACAACGCCATTTTATGCGCTTTTTCAGCAATGATGACCGCCTCATTAAATTTTCCGGTCTCCGCATAAGCCGCAGCAAGGGCATCCAGTGCAACGGGTTGACGGTATTGCGTTATTTTGCAGAGTTTCTCGGCCAGGTTGACGGCTTCTTTGCCATTCCGATATTTTCCATCTTCATGGGTTGATCGTATCCATGATAGATGGTAGAGCGCCTGCATCATGTTCGGATCGAATTGTAAAGCTTTCTTATAATGGAATATCGCCTTTTCAGGATTATTTTGGTTGGCATAAATTTTTCCCAAATTAAAGTGTGCGCCGGCATAACCCGGACTGATCTGAAGCGCCTTGGAAAGAAAAACAATAGAGGCCTCAACTTTGTTCTGGCCCGCCAATATAATGCCCAAATTGTTGTACGCCTTGGCATATCCGGGCCTTATTCTTATGGCCTCCAGATAATGCTTGACGGCACCGGACAATTCGCCTTTTTTTTCCAGTGTATCGCCAAGCTCACAGTGAACAGCAGCACGATCGGATTTTCCGTTTAAAACTTTCGAAAAATGATCGATGGCTTTGTCAAGCTTACCCTCCTCCCTAAAATAAACGCCTATATTAATATTCGCTCCGGCAAGATCTGGTTTGGTTTTTAATGCCGCTTTATAATATTTTACAGCTTTATCCATATCGCCCTGTTCCGCCAGAGCCTCACCCAGGTTGAGTTGCGCAGTGCTGTTGTCACCCGTCACATCAATTGCATGTTCAAAAAGCATCACGCTGTTGGACCAGTACTTTACCTGCAGCCGGCTTGTTATCATGAGAAGTGAAAGAATGACTACCGTTGCCGTGAAAATTCCGATTCTTCCGTAATGCCGCTTTGAAACCCAATCGGAAATCCCCCAGATCATCATGATAAAAATACCGATGAGCGGCATATAGGTATAT
>JBAUWG010000581.1:0-2958 GCA_049583675.1 Desulfobacterales bacterium
CCCAAACTTCAATCAATTTAATATTTGAAGATTTCGGCCGTATATGCTAACTGTTTGAAAGTGAAGATAATTACTCTCACGCTGGTTTTTTCATTCATTTAAAATATAAGGATTTTCATTATGTCCAGTTCCTTCGGAACCATTCTAAGTGTAACGACGTTTGGTGAATCCCACGGCAAGGGGGTGGGTGCGATTCTTGACGGCTGTCCCGCCAAAATACATCTTTGCGAAGAAGATGTCCAGAAACAGCTTGACCGACGGCGCCCCGGACAAAGCAAGCTCACGACAAAGCGGGAAGAAACCGATCGCGTGACGATTTTGTCCGGCGTCGAAAATGGAAAAACGCTGGGGGTCCCCATTGCGCTATTTGTCGCCAACAAGGATCAGCGACCGCACGACTATGAAACCATGCGATCGATTCCGCGTCCGTCCCATGCAGATTACACCTATCAAATAAAATACGGCATTCGATCGTCCAGCGGCGGCGGCAGATCCAGCGCCCGTGAAACGGTGGGTCGTGTAGCGGCTGGCGCCATCGCCGATAAATTTTTGTATGAAACATTCGGTGTCGAAATTGTTGCATGGGTGCAATCTGTCGGAAATGTTGAGGCGTCCCTGATCAACGCGGACGTCATTTCAAGGGAAGAAGTCGATCAAACGATCGTACGCTGTCCCGACAAAATTGCCGCGCATGAAATGGTTCGAATCATTGAACAGGTTCGGGAAATGGACGACTCCATCGGCGGCGTCATTACATGTGTATGCCGGAATGTGCCGGCAGGATGGGGTGAGCCGGTGTTTGATAAAATGGAAGCCAAACTCGCCCAGGCCATGCTTTCCATACCATCGACCAAGGGTTTCGAAATCGGTTCGGGGTTTGCCGGTACTCGCATGTTCGGGTCACAGCATAACGACCCATTTATTTTAAAAGGAAACAGGCTGGGCACCACGACGAATTTCAGCGGCGGTGTCCAGGGCGGTATCACCAACGGTGAGCCGATTGTCTTCCGGACCGCGTTTAAACCACCCTCCACCATCAGTTTGCCGCAGACGACAGCGGATTTCGAGGGAAAGGCCACAGTGCTCGAAGCCAAAGGGCGTCACGATCCCTGTGTCGTTCCCCGGGCGGTGCCCATCGTCGAATCGATGGCCGCCCTTGTCATCGGAGATTTTGCGCTCCGGCAACAATACCGGCAGCAATAATACTCGAATCGGGTCTAAACTTGATTCGACGTTATTCGTTATCGGTTAATGGTTATTGGTCATATTATATCCAAACAAAAAAATAAATCTCGCTACTGATTTAAATATAAAGAAAACGAATAACCAATAACTTCAATGGAGCGTCTTTTGCTCAATTGAGACTCTATTTTCTCCCTGTCGCCATTCAACCCGGTTGAAATCTTGATTTTTAACAAATTAATCTTATGATTAGTTTCGGACCCGTGCAAACGGTATCAACCGATATAATATCAAAAAGGAGTATGGAAAATGGGCAAACGAGTTGTGATCGAAACCGAAGATTGTGTGGGCTGTGAGTCATGTGTGGAATTGTGTTCGGAAGTATTTGCATTCAATGAAGATGAAGAGAAAGCGGAAGTCATTCTTCCCGAAGGCGGTCCGGAGGATTGCATTGAGGAAGCCATGGGATCATGTCCGGTCGAATGTATTAAATGGGAAGAAGGATAGTTCTCAGCCGACGCTTCGAAAAAATAGGACAAGAGGGTGGTCATCGCCGCCCTCTTCATGTCGATCCATTCGTATTGCGCGATCATTCATCCTGTCACGGCAATTTTTCATTATCGTTCAATCCATTTAAAATCACCGCAGTGCTTCCCTTTAGCGCCGTTCAGATCCTGTTTGTGTCTTGAAAATTTGAGTGAATCGTACCTAAGTTCAGGTGATATCCTCGACCAGTTTTATGAAGATGTCGGCGTTGCTGAGTATACCGACCAATTTATTTCCATCGACGACGGGTAATCTTCTTACGCCGACCATGCGCATCATCTGATGACAGTTTGAAATCGACAAGCCGCTGCCGACAGAAAGAGCCGGCTTGGTCATCACGTCATCGACCGCAAGTGATATGCCGCCGGTGGGGTCCATGACAATCGCCTCAACGATATCCTTTCGGGTAATAATACCAAATGTATCCCGATCGTCAGCAGGTTCAACAACAAGGCTTGACACATTGAAATCACGCATCATTTTAGTGGCCGCCAGCATCTTTACATCCTTACGGACTGTCTTGACATTCGTCTGCATTAGATCTTTGACCCTGGTTATATTCACATCCATATTTTTTAACCCTCCATCCGATTCATTTTGCATTATCCCTGCATCAGTCAAAAGCACGTCAGTGCCAACGACGTTGAACTTGTATCCAGGTGCAAAGAACCTGGTTTGTTTTGATAGAATTCTTTAAGTTACCATTTCCACAGCTTCTTTTTCCGCATTCAGAACAAAGGTGGCTGTTCCCCTGATATCTTCTTCGCCATGATAGACGTAATCGCCGATAGCGATTTTGGTTCCGATATGTACGGCCTTTAACACCTTGACTGAGACAGGCTCTATTCCGTTTTTAGAAATTTTTTGTATCAGTTCTTGCTTGTATTTGGCCAACATGGTTTCTTTTCGTAATGCCTCGCGCCGCTGCTTAACCAGCCTTCCAAGTCTTCGGGTTATTTCTCCGGGAAGCGCTTTATGTTTATATTTTTTAATGTAACCGGCCAAAATTTTGTCCATCTTAGCCCTTTGCCGCTCAAAATGCTTGAGCTGTTTTTTAGAATCAGCCAAAAGATTCCGCGTCTTTGAATCCATCCCGACGCTCACATATGTCTTGACGCCGGCATCCGATCCGATTTCGTTAACTTCAACGCCCTTGAGAGCATCGACTGAACCGCCTCTGATACGACCTTTTCCTTTAGAAGCGATGACGCGGCCATTGGTGGATACAGC
>JBAUWG010000582.1:0-4336 GCA_049583675.1 Desulfobacterales bacterium
AATAATTCCTTTTTCAAACGGTTCAAGGCCGATCAGGGCAATCAGACCGTACCGCATCACCCAATTGCCGTCAAAAAGAAATTTAACGGATGTAAAATAGATTGCCGGTTCTTTGTCAAACGCCAGAAATCCATCGGACAGCCACCGGTTCAGGCATTGTGACGCCCTGGTGTAGCGATTGTTTTCAGGGGTATCGCTTTCACTCGTTGCACCCAGGGTCAGCCGGATAATGTTCTGGGGATGACGTTGATGAAACGCCGACTGCTCCTGTTCAGAAATAACATCAAAAGGAGGCGCAACGACATCCGCCAAGTCCCGTATTTTTCGGGTATTGTATAGAATTCCCTTGAAGGGGATGACATCGGCCATGTTCAACGATTCCTTTCCAATTAATTATTTTCAGACATTTTTGATAAAGGGGCTTTGATACTATATACAAGGATGTTATTCAAGTAATAAAATAAGATTATTGACATGCGAAATTAAAAAAGTATACTGCATTCGTTTATCTGTTAAAATGGTAATGTTAAGGTGCCGGAGAGGTGGCCGAGCGGCTTAAGGCCCCGCTCTCGAAAAGCGGTATCCTGTCAAAAACGGGATCGTGGGTTCGAATCCCACCCTCTCCGCCAAAGAACAGCGCTAAAATTAAAATTTCATTTCCATTTTTTCGGAGAGATGTCCGAGCTGGCCGAAGGAGCACGACTGGAAATCGTGTGTGCTGCCAAAAGCGGCACCGAGGGTTCGAATCCCTCTCTCTCCGCCATATTAAAACGCCTGACCCAGAGGGCCGGGCGTTGGTTGTCGCTGGAGGAGATTTGTCTTGTTGAAAGTTCTTTGACGGGTTGAAATTCCAAATATGAAATCCCAAATATTTTTAGACACCAAACTCCAAGGCAGAGCCGACTGATCTCTACCCCCCCGCATTGGTGGACAAGTTTGGCCCAAAGTCTCAGGATTTCCATAATGGATTAAATTTAGTAGGTAGTCTTATGTCCTATCTCGTTCTTGCGCGAAAATACCGCCCCCAGACCTTTGGAGAGGTCGTAAAACAGGAGCATATCACCCGCACCTTAAGCCATGCGATTACATCCGGCCGAGTTGCCCACGCCATCCTCTTCTCAGGCCCCAGGGGCACCGGAAAGACCACCGTTGCGAGAATATTGGCCAAGTCCATGAATTGCAAGACAGGTCCTACACCGGTTCCGTGTAATGACTGCCGATCCTGCAGAGAAATCACATCAGGCAATGGTGCCGATGTGTTTGAAATTGACGGTGCTTCAAACAACAGTGTCGATCAAATCCGGGATCTTCGTGAAAATGTCAGATACATGCCGGCCCACAGCCCATATAAAATCTATATCATTGACGAAGTTCACATGCTGAGTATTGCGGCCTTTAACGCACTTTTAAAGACACTGGAGGAACCCCCGGCTCACGTGCTCTTTATTTTCGCCACCACGGAACCGCGAAAAATTCCAATAACCATTCTTTCGAGATGCCAGCGACATGATTTCAGGCGTATCGATGTTGAATCGATCTCCGAACATATGAAAAACATCTGCGTTAAAGAAGGCATTGATATCGATGTTGATAGTTTGACTTTAATCGCGCGGGCGGCAAATGGAAGTATGAGAGACGGCTTGAGCCTCTTGGATCAGGTCATGTCATGTTCAAAAGGCGTCATTGAGCATGACCAGGTTTTAGATATACTGGGTATCGTCGATCGAAATGTTATTTTCAAGATTTCAAACGCTGTCCTTCAGGGGCATATCATGGAAGTACTGGATATTCTGGACCAGGTATACGTCACAGGCCATGATATGAAAAAGCTATATGCTGATTTAATTGAACATTTCAGGAATCTTTTTATCGTAAAGATGGGAGAAAAGGGGCGGAAATTGTTAGATCTCCCTTCACATGAAATTGACCGGATGCTCGACCAGACGAAAAGCGTCCCAGCTACATTTCTTAATCAGATTTTTGACCTGCTCTTTAAAGAAGAACCCGCCATCGAACATGCCTCCCAGCCGCGGTTTGCCATTGAGATGGTTTTTATCAGGATGTTTCAAATAAAACCCGCCCTGCCCATCGATGTTCTCATCGAAAAACTCGATGTCCTCAAGAAGGACTTGGACGGATCCCCGATAACTGCAACGGGTGATGATAGCGGTCCGCTATGCCATGACCATCAAGACGACGCCCTGACACCATCCGGCCCGCCCGAAAAAGCAGGGGAAACCATGGAAACTTTTGCTTCCGATCCCGGTCCTTTCGCGGATCAGGATGGCACCCCGGAGGAAAGGTGGGAAAAACTGCTATCCATGTTTCTGGAAGAATATCCGTCTCTATCAACAAACCTGAAAAATTCCAAAATAAAGGAACTGTCCGGCAACCGTCTTGTAATTGAAGTAAATGGAAACGATTTTAACCTCAAGATGGTCAGGAAAGAGAAAAACATCGGTATTATTAAAAAAGTGTGCAGCGACTTTTTCGGAATGAAAATGGACGTCATTATTCAAACACAAAAAATCACGGATACTCAACATCAACGAAAACATGACCGGACAGCCCGTCTGAGACAGGAGGCCCTATCCCACCCGCTGGTTACTGATGCACTGGAGATCTTCAACGGCCATGTCGTTGATGTTAAGATCTTATAGGAGGTATGTCAATGAAAGGCTTGGGAAAGATGATGAAGCAGGCCCAGCAGCTTCAAACTAAGATGTTAAAATTGCAAGAAGAACTTGCCGAAAAAACGGTTGAAACGAGCGCCGGCGGCGGAATGGTGAGGGTTGTCGCCAACGGCAGACAACAATTGGTATCCATTCAGATAGAAAAAGAAGTCATAGATCCGGATGATGTAGAAATGCTCCAGGACCTGATATTGGCTGCCGCAAATGATGCGTTAACCAAAGCGCAGGAAATGGCCACGGAAGAAATGAACAAGCTTACCGGGGGGCTAAATCTACCGGGAATGATGTAACTATTCTCACTATGAATCATTATCCGCCATCGATTGTGAATTTGATCAAGTATCTTGCCAGGCTGCCGGGCGTTGGAGAAAAGACCGCGGAGCGGCTTGCCATGCACATACTCCGCGCGCCGCACAAAGAGGCGGAACAGCTATCCCGAAGCATTATCGAAATCAAGGAGAAGGTGAGGCAGTGTTCTTTGTGTTTTTCTTTAAGCGACACGGATATTTGTCAGATCTGCGGCGATCCGGCAAGGACATCGTCAATGCTGTGCGTGGTCGAGCAGCCGGCCGATATGGTGGCCATTGAAAAATCAGAATCATTTAAAGGGCTGTATCACATCCTGGGCGGCGCGCTTTCACCAATGGACGGTATCGGTCCCGATGACATCAGAATCAAAGAACTTTTCTCAAGGATCGCCCAGGGAAAAATCGAAGAAGTGATTCTTGCCACAAGCACAACGGTCGAAGGTGAAACCACTGCCGATTACATTGCGGAACGTTTGGGAAACCCGTCGGTCCGAATAACACGAATTGCTTCAGGAGTTCCTATCGGCGGCGACCTGAAGTATGTCGACCAGGCAACTTTGAGGAAATCAATGGAGAGCCGGCATGCGATTAAATGAGGTGAAACCGAATGATATCTTTAAATGCATGCAATGCGGTGACTGTTGCAAAGGGTACGGTGGGACGTTTATTTCCGAAGGGGAAATCGAAAAGATAGCCGCTTACATTCATACGGATCCCAATGCGTTTGTCGACAGCTATTGTGAGATTTCAGGCGGGAAGATGATTCTGGCGCAGGCCGAGAATATGTACTGCATATTCTGGGACGGACTGTGTACCATTCATCCTGTTAAACCTCGCATGTGCAAAACATGGCCCTTTATAGAAAGCGTGATTTTCGACTTTAATAACTGGCACATCATGGCGTCTCTATGTCCGGGTATTCGAACGAATCTGCCCGAGAGAATCATCAAAGAATATGTGGCCCAAAAAGTCTTAAAAAGGTTATGACGGCTTCCATTTTTCAATATGAGAAAGTTGGTAGATATCGTTTTCTTCGTTGTCCGAGATAATCTTTCGAAGAATATTCATTTCCTCAAGATCTTTTAAGCCTTCGAACAACGATGCTTCCTCACCGTTCCACATGCTGGAAAGATTTTTCGTAGAGATTGCCTTATCGTTATCCCGAAGGTTGCAACATATCAGATATACGGAAATCGTCTCAACAGAGAGGTCCAAAGTGAAAATTTTCTGATTCATTGCCGGAGTCTGCTTTTGTGAATCCATATACGCCCCCTTAGGATTGTTGATTGTTGATTTTTGATTGTTGATTTAAGGATATAATTATAACTGCATATC
>JBAUWG010000583.1:0-5590 GCA_049583675.1 Desulfobacterales bacterium
TGAGGATTTTTGTTCGAGATCAAGGCATGCGAAAAAAATAACCACAGGCATATAGTTGATATTCCGAGGATTATTTTTTGAGCATAACGCCGAGATCGGGCAAAAAGACCATTTATGGATGGACACTTACTAATTATGCCCATAACGAAAAGGGGGATCATATGGAAGAAAAGTTCATAAGGGAAAACAGGTTCGAGCTGGATATCGGCTACATCAAAAAGAGCCCTTGCAGAGAATGCCCGATGAAAAAAAGTCTCCCGGAGTGCTCGGATTGCTGCGAGACATTATCTCAATTGCAGGAACTTTTGGTGGGCAGCATATCGTGTACGCACAGTTTTTCGGAATTGGAAGAATATTCCGTATAATTTAAAAATGATAATTAGATATCGTTTTTACGTATTCGAAAACTTTTGGGCCAGATCCATGTCAATAACGTACATGCAGATGTGCTTCGCGCCTTGCTCCGTGTAAAAATATTTTTTGCACAGATTTTTGATCAAATACTCGACTTCGTCACGAATCCGTTTATCATAGGTCTTGAATGCTTCTTTGCTATAATCTTTAATGGCGCGACGAAAATTTACGTTTTCCAGAAAAGGATCCAGCACTTTTTCTTTGAGATGGTATACATAGCGATGGTGCAATGACTGATAAAGCGCCGTTTGGGTAATATGTTTTCCCTCGAGCATGATTTCCTGGGTGAGTGTCTTGGATGTATATTCATTCTGAGTGTCTTTTCGAAAATCCATTCGCTGCTCTCTGTCCACCTTTGGCCCCAAAAGACACCCCTCGATCATCATGAAAAAATCTTCGGTGATATTTAATTTTTCCCCTGTAAAGCTGCAGGTTTCATTGGACCCGGTTTCAAAATTGATGGAAAACAGGTAATGCTGTATATCCCTTGAGATTTGTTCATCATTATAAAGATAGAGCGACTCTTTAACCTCCTGCAGAATCGTGTAGTTGTACATCCGCAGCAGGGACGACAAAAAACCTCTGGGTATGGATCCGTTCAGTTCTTTTCGGTATTTGGTAAAAAAGCCATTCAGGATCGACATATTGATCAGCTTATCCTCTCTGGCATAAGTGGAGTAAAACTCATTAAAAATTTTAATGGAGTCCCGGCCGGAAAAGCCATGGTTTCCTTCGGTTTCCGATTCCGCAATAATCTTCCGCCGTCGTTTGGCCGTAAATTTTTTCCGGTCTTCGTCTGAAAGCCATTGGGGAATGTATCCGGTATAGATTTCCATCTTGAGCAGCTGCAGATTCTCGTCGCAATATCGACCGTACTTCTCGGGATCGCCGATCCATTCCAACAGCGCTTCGGACCGGAGATTCAGCCGTGACGAGACAATGATCCTCGCGAAATTGTGCAAAACCCCGGGCAAAAAACTCTCGTCGATATGTCTGCCGAAAATATTCCGATAAATCTCAACTTCCGTTTTCAAATCCAAGACATAAGGAATATTAATGGATTCGATACGGTCCGAGAACGACTGCAAACCTTTTAATTTTGTTTTATCCTCGGGATTTATGAGTGCCAGGAAAAGAGAATTGACGTTTTCCTCAATATCTCCGACTTTATGGACGCCTTCGCTGATGATGTTGTGTAGTTCGATCAAACGGTCTTTGTTGTATGATTTTATATCCATTAGAGCGTAGATGCCGTTGTTGGTCTTCGCATATCGTGAAAAATAGTATTTAACCTGGTTGCTGTCTTTGAGAAGATGGTTGATTCGGCTCTGGAGAATGTCATTTTTATAAATGTCCTGCTTCAATGGCTTGTCGCCGGGGTTGAAGACACTGATCCCTTCGCCGATCCTCCGGTTGAAGGCATACGGTCTGGCATAAAGCATGTTAAAGACTTCCTTCGGATTTTTCAGACGGTTTAGTAATGCCTGGAACAAAGAACTGCAGATGGTGCACGGTTGATCCCTAAACACCCACTCATACTCTTTTTCAGTAAAAAGACGCCATTTTATTTTATCATTTTTAAACAGGTCATCGAAAAAAGCCCGGCGATAATCCTTGGGAATGATCAAAATCGGATTGTCATGGGAAGGACATGGCACTTCGATATCATTATCGACCGAATCCGGTGACGGGTTTGCTTTCGATAAATCCTTGGCGTCTGTTGGCACATCGCGCTGAGCTTGGAAAAATTTTTGGAACAATTGAATCGGCCCGCCGTCATTTTCTTCACTCAAAATTTCTCGGTTTAACCGCCAAACCGTTTCAAACCGAAACCCGTCTTCGGTATTGGAATATTCCTCGAATTTTTGGAGCAGATTATTTAAAAAAGTACTTTTCCCGCAACCATGCGGCCCTTCAAATATATAAATCTTGTTCTGCTGGGTACCGCGCTTTAAGGACTCGACAAGGTTGATCAGACGATTGGCAAAAAGTCTGTCGGCAAAAAACGGAGTGTCGGAGCCTTTAACAAAAAGTCGGCTGCAATCATAATGCACAAACCCAATAGATTCGGGATCATCCGGATATTCGTTATGGCCTTCTCCGACATACTTTTTAATCATATCGTAAAAAACCTGGAAGGCATTTCGTACCACCACAGTCGGTTTTTGCGTGAGCACCCGGAGAAAGTCTCCAAAAGAAAGGGTTGATCGTCGACTCCCGGCAGCCATGCTTCGGTTGATATTTTGCATTGCAGTTGAAACGTTTCTCATTCTATAATATCCTTTTGGAAATCTTCCGATCTTCCATGGTGTATAATACGCGCTCCCATTTCACGTCCTGTTCCTTGATTTCCTTTTGCTGCATCATTGAAGGACCGGAGACCATACCGTTATCTGTGGCCACGGGGACCGATACCGCCTCGTTCGTCTCCAGATGGACGGGGCCGCCCCAGAGATATTCGATTCCCATCATGGTATTGGCAATAAACTCTTTTACCAGCGGTTTTTCTTCGAAATGATGAACCAGATAGAGCCCATGATCGCAGCATTTTTTTTCGTCGACTTCGATATGGGGCGGATGATACAGACTGTCGATCAACATTTGCCGATAATCCTTTGCCTTCCGGCTTTTGACATAATACTCCCAGACCATCTTTGCCGAATTCAATCGCCGGCCTGCGACAAACAGCTTATTACCGGAGACAAAATCCTGGTTGACAAAGGTGCTGATAAACGTGAAGTCACTAAAATCATTTCGAACCTTAAAAATTAAATCTTTTCCTTTTCCGGTATCTTTGTTGTATTTTTTTCTTATTTCGACATCATCGATTTTTCGGAACTCCCAGTCGTATTTTCCTTTATCACCCATCTCCTCGATGTATTGAAAAAGCCGCATTCCTAGGGCATAGGGGTTAAGACCCACTCGGGGCAAAGCGGTAACGCCGGCATTGATCCGGGCAAAGTCCACTTCATGACCGTTGATGCGGTTGTCTTTTAAAAAAAGGTTTTCATGCCAATAGCTGGCCCATCCTTCATTCATAATCTTTGTTCGGATCTGCGGCTGAAAAAACAAAGATGTTTTTCGGATGACATGCATCACGGATGTCATCCATTGATTATCATCCCTTTTTAAGAAATCCGAATTTTTGATTAAAAATTGAATGAGATCTCCATTGGCGTTGTGGTTCTCTTTAAGATGTCTATCAAGGAGTGCTTCAAATTCGGGATATTTTTTCACAATGTCTGAAAAAAACATCTTTTCTCCGAACTCGCCATAGGTTGCCATACATTCATTAAATCGGTTGATTTCTTTCATGTATTCGTGAATTTTTACTTTTTTAATGGCCTGCAAAAAAACATCGAAGTAGTAGTCGAGCCGTTTTGACCGGTCTGATTGAATCGGACGGTTCAAGCGGGAAAGCTCACCGTGATATCCGACCAGATTATCGATACCGCGTGTGAATTCAATAACATAATCGACCCATCTCCCCTTTTCAGACCTGAACTTTTCAATGAGCCGCTTATCCGAAAGCGCCTGCCCGGCAAAATCATCGTCCCAGGTGTGTCGAAAAAAAAGATTATTTTGAAAAAAATCGATGTGGGCGAGAACATGATAAAAGATCATGACATTGAGCCAGTCCGGGTTGTTATCGTTGTAAAATGAAATGGCCGGACGGGTATTGATAACGGTTTCATAGGGGTTGCCCGGGTAGAGTTCATATCTGCCTTTTTCTTTGAGGATTTCAACGTCATGAACCCAGTAGTCGTAAAGCGTGGGGATCATCACCTTTGGGGTGAGTTCCAGAAGATCCCGGTTGGTGACGATATACTCCAGGGTTTCATCTTCAAAGCAAAGTCCGGCCGCCCGTGCTCTGTCCTTGCAGCCTTCCATAATTTTCTTGGTATGTTGATCAATGAGTTCCATTATGAAATGAGCGATTTAATCCCCTCGATGATACGGGTCTCGTCAGCATCCTGGCCCATGACATCGAGCCGGAACAAATTGGGCTTTTCATCCAATAACCTCGTTTTTTTCAGGTATTGTTCCACCTCGGTCTCATTGCCGGCGCTGCCGGGATGTTCGGCAATCGTGATGCCGACACGATTGGCATAGGTCAGCATTCTGTTCAGCTCAGGAATCGACTCCTGGCCTTCCCTGTCCCAATCGTCGCCATCGGTGCCGTGAAATATGTAGATATTATAGTCTGCCGCCAGATTCTCTTTTTCCACGATATCGTTGACCAGACGAAATGCGGAGGCCACCCGGGTTCCGCCCGCAACTTTGGAATTGTAATAGGTGTAAAAATCATCGACTTCTTTGGCTTCGGTGTCATGAAGAATAAAGCGGGATTCGACCTGCATGGCATACTGGTACAACAGCCAGCTGTAAATCAAGACATGCTGGGACACGATCAACTCGGTGGGTTTCCCAAGCATAGATCCGGAGTAATCCCGCAGAAAAAATACCACCGCCTGGGAGTCATAATCTTTTTCACGTGATAAAATTCGATAGATTCTGTCGCTGGGCGAAATCAGGAAACCGGTGGGATCGATATGCGCCATATCATGCAGATTCCCTAATATGATGTTGGTTTCCACGATTTTCCGCAAGGTTGCTTTTTTATCGATAATCTGTCCGAATCTCCGGTTTTTATCGGTCAGATCATAGGTATATCGGGAAAGCGACCGTTTTTTGCCTTTGTCTTTCAGATTGGGAAGTTCAAAATGCTCGGTAAGGATTTTACCCAGGTCATAGGCATTCGATTCCATTTCATGCTGTCCGCCGTCTCCTTGCCCGGATCCGGCACCGCCCTGGGTTTCCGGGTCGTGAACCGGCTGTTCATGGATGACCTCCCCTTCTTTCCCTTGGCCGGATCCGCCGGACGGTTCATCTTCAGCGGACGCAAGTCTTTTTTCATGCAGAAATTTTTCCTCCACAGTGGTGGGGACCACAATGATTTTTTCTTTGTCGCCCTTTCGCGGCTTTACCAGCCGGCCCACCCGGATCTTGCGGGGAAAGCCGTCTTTTTCCCGCAGTTTGTCCCGTTCCAACAGTTCATCGATGGATCGCAGCCGGTTGACATAAGAACCTTTCGGTCCGCTTGTGTTCTGCAGTTTACATTGATCATTGGATGTATAGATATCTTGAAGAGGATCGGGTGCAATATTCTCTGCAC
>JBAUWG010000584.1:0-44271 GCA_049583675.1 Desulfobacterales bacterium
AACCCTCCAAGGCAGAGCATCTAACTCTGACTTGGCCCAGAGCGCAGATTTTCAGAACGAAATGTGTGGAGTCTTGAAAAAAGAAAGGGGGTGGAAAGGTCAAATTCGTCATCACCAAACATATGAATACGTTAATGAATGAGGAGGTGGAAATGAAAAAAAGTTCTCTGATCATCGTTACTGCGGCGGCGATTATCTGTTTCATGCTGGGTTCATCACTGGGTTATAGTGCAGAGCCCATTAAAATTGCAGGAATATTTGCTCTAACCGGCCGTGCGGCGCATATCGGAACCGCACAAAGAGATGCGGTTGTGATTGCCATTGATGAGGTGAACCAACAGGGCGGCATCAACGGCCGCAAGCTGGAAATGGTAATGGAAGATACGGAAAGCAACCCGACCAAAGCGGTTATGGCGCTGAAGAAGGTTTTAGAGTCCGAAGACGTGGTGGCCATTATCGGACCGACCCTCACCGGAACCGCCATGGCCATGAGGGGATTTATTGAAAAAGAAAAGATTCCCGCTTTCATGCATTCGGGCGGGGATGTAATTCTGCTGGCACCGCTCAATAAAAAGGATCCGAATTCGCGGCCTAAATGGACATTTAAATCGCCATATAAGGCGGCAGATGCCATGGGTAAGATCTGCCAGTACATGAGTCGGCACGGCATCAAAAAAATCGGATTTATCTATTCAGACGAAGGGTTCGGCAAAGACGGACTCAGAAACGTAAAGATCCAGGCGCCAAAGTATCGAGTCACGGTGGTGGCGCAAGAGGCTTTTCAACCCAAAGATGTGGATATGACGGCCCAGCTCACCCGCATTGAGGCAAAAGGCGTTGACGGGATCATCGCCTGGACCGTGGGGCCGGCCATGGGGATCATTGCTAAGAATGTCAAACAATTGGGTGTAAAATCGCCGTTGTTCGAATGTCACGGCGCCGGAGATCCCATTTTCTGGAAGGTTGCCGGAGAGGCCGGAGAAGGTGTTATGATGCCGTCTACTAAAATTGTGGTGGGCGATCAGCTTCCCGACAGCGATATTCAGAAAAAGAAAATTATCGACTATGTGAACGCCTATCGAAAAAAATTCAACCGTGAACCCGGAACCATGGTGGCCTACGGGGCCGATGCCGCCTTTATCGTTGTGAATGCCATTAAAGAAGTAGGGCCCGACAGGACAAAAATTCGGGATGCCATCGAAAATACAAAAGGCTATGTTGGACTCAGTGGGATCTACAATATGAGCCCAATGGATCATAATGGTCTTTCTATGACAGACATTGTCATGATAAAGGCAACCCAAGGGGGATGGAAACTGCTTAAATAAACGGTTCTATCAGGTACACGATACTCCCCTTTCCAACGAAAGGGGAGTATTGTAGTTTATTCGGTTTTGAAAAACCTCGTCCTTTGGGCTATGTAAGCGTTTTTTGGCTCTGCTGTGGGGTGTTGTATTAAAAATTACAACCAATAACTATCAATCCCGCTGCCAGGTGGGACAAATCCCCTCAGGGGATAACTAACGCTGAGTCCTCTGGGCTCGGATTCTTTTGCTTATGGTTATGGATTTTTCCCAGCAAATTGCGCAGTATATTATTACCGGTTTGACCATCGGGGCCATTTACGCCATTGTGGCCATGGGATTTAATATCATTCATAATGCCACTGGAATCGTCAATTTTGCCCAGTGCGAGTTTATATCCCTTGGCGGCATGTTTATGTATTCGCTGGTGGTTTTATTCAAGGTCAATTTGGCCGTCTCATTTATCCTGTCCATGGTCGGCGTCGCCCTCATTGGCGCCCTGATAGAAATCGGCCCCATCAGACATGCCCGGTCAAAGGACATCATTATTCTTATTTTTTTAACCATCGGAATATCGGAAGTTATCCGGGGATCCGCCCAAGAGATTTGGGGAAGCGATAATGTCGGCGTTCCGTCATTTTCAGGCGACACCCCGATTCATCTATTAGGCGGAGCAACCATCGTTCCCCAGCATATTTGGGTGTTTGCCATCACCGTCTTGGTCATGTTGATGCTGCATTATTTTTTCAAAAGAACATTAATGGGAAAAGCCATGCGGGCAACGGCGGTGAATCGGCGGGCGGCGGTCCTTACGGGGATTTGCGTGAATCGCATGATCCTTTTTTCTTTTGCCTTCAGCGGAGCGCTGGGGGCGGTGGCCGGAATGATCATCGCGCCCATTTCAACGACATCCTATGATACGGGCATCATGCTGGGTTTGAAAGGGTTTGCGGCAGCCATCTTAGGCGGTTACGGCAACTTCGCCGGCGCGATACTGGGCGGAATTATTTTGGGTATTTTGGAATCGCTGGGAGCGGGTCTCGTATCGTCACAATATAAGGATGCCATTGCATTTTTCGTTCTTCTTTTGGTGTTGTTTTTAAAACCAACGGGGATTATGGGGCATGGTGAATCGGAAAGAGTATAATAGTTTCCCACCAGAAATTGCCCTTTTCCGCAATCTCTACGTCATTGGAAACTTATTTGTGTCCATATAGATTTATGGATGGACAACAGATAAGATATAAAAATAATGAACATATTTTTTAAACATAAAGACATCTTCGGCTTCACCCTGCTGGCCGTTATGATCATTATCCTGCCGGTGTTTGTTAAGAGCAAATACTACTTCATCGTTCTTAATGTGATCGGTCTAAACACTATCGTGGTGGTGGGACTTAATCTGCTGATCGGGTTTGCCGGGCAGATTTCATTGGGGCATGCGGCCTTCTACGGCCTGGGTTCGTACTTTTCGGGTATCCTTACGGTAAATTACGGATTCCCTTTATGGCCCGCGATGGTCGTGGGGATGCTGGCCACCGGTGTTGTCGCCTATTTGATCGGCTATCCTGCGTTAAAGCTTCGAGGCCACTATCTGGTCATGGCCACCTTGGGGTTCGGCATCATTGTAAATTTCCTTATGGGGGAGTTGGAGCAGTTCACCGGCGGACATGATGGTTTGATGGGTATTCCTCATCTGTCCATCGGCGGCATGTTGTTTGATACGGATCTTAAAAACTTCTACCTGATCTGGGGGTTTGTTTTTGTGTCTATGCTGGCTGCCAGAAATCTTCTTAACTCAAGAGTGGGCCGGGCATTGCGGGCAATTCACGGCAGTGAGGTGGCCGCAAACTCCCTGGGCGTCAATACCGCCGACTATAAGGTAAAGGTTTTTGTGCTCAGTGCCATGTTTGCGTCCATATCCGGCAGTCTTTATGCGCATTATATCACGTTTATCAGTCCCGGCTCTTACGATTTTTATTATTCCATCCAGGTTGTGACCATGGTCATCGTCGGGGGAATGGGAAGTCTTTGGGGTTCGCTTTTCGGTGCCGGAATTCTCACCTTTATTTCCGAAGCGCTTCATGTCGCCAAACAATATCACGTCATTGCGTATGGCATTTTTTTGTGTCTGGTGCTTGTTTTTCTGCCGGAAGGGATCCTGGCGGGTATTTATAATTTTTTTGTAAGGAAAAAGACTCAAAAATTGTTAACCTGAATGTTGCGCAAATCGGCGGCATTCAAATAATCTAATGATTCTCGTTCATGTCCACGCAAGATTCAGACGACAACACCCAGGGGGGAAAAAATAAAAAAAAGCATCCGTGATTAAAAAAATGCTTGATTCGTTGTTTTAATTCTGTTAGCAGAAACTCCAATAACGCAATATATTCCCGAGTCCTTAACTTTGCCTGGGTCGTAAACCGATGATTTGTGCGAGAAAACGTAGCCTCCCACTGATACGGCCCAGGCCCTTTTTTATCCCCTTTTAAATTTGTTGCAATACTCCGGGATTTCAATAATGGGGGGCCTTTCGTGATCCTCAATTTTATAAATATCCGGCTTGTATTCACCTTTAACAAGGTTAAATTGTATCATTTCATCAAAAAGTTTCTCTTTATAATTCACTAACCCCAATTTTATTTTGCGTTCAATAAATGTTTGCAGGATCGCAAAGGCCATCTTCCCGAGCGCTTTGGTGTCACGGTTTCGGTGAATCCGTCTATCCAGATCCACTTGCGCGATCACATCGAGACCCCATTTTTCATAAATATCGAGAATCATGCTAGTTTCGACGCCGTACCCGATGGGGAAGGGGATTTGTTCGAATATTTCCCTATAGCCGGCATATTCACCGGACAGCGGCTGCAGTATCTGAGTAAGATCCGGGAAAAAAAGCGAAAACAACGGCCGAACAACAAGTTCGGTCACTCTGCCGCCGCCGGTGGGTCTGATTTTGCTTTTTCCAATGGCAATGGGACGGTCGTAAAAAGCCTTAACATATTTTATGTGATCGAAAAGAATCAGCGGTCCCAGAAGTGCATAGGCAAACCGGTGATGAATATTCTTTATATCCGCATCCAGGTAGACGATGATGTCCCCTTTGGTGATGTGCAGGGCCTTCCAGAGATTTTCGCCCTTGCCGATGAATTTTTCAAGGTGGGGAAAGATTTCCGATGCTTCATACACATCGGCGCCATATCCCCTTGCAATTTCTCTGGTTTTATCTGTTGAACCGGAGTCCACGACAACGATCTCATCGAGAATGGGATAGCGCGTCATCAGCTCTGATTTCATGATCAGGATTTCTTTAGCGATGGTTTTTTCTTCATTCAATGTCGGCAGGCATAGTGAAATTGTCAGATTTTTCCGCTGTTTTTCATCGACCAGCCGATGAAGATCGCTGAATTCCGAATAATGAAAGGTATTGTTATCAATCCAGCGCTTATTCATCACATACCCCGTTGTCAATGGCCATGATGACACCAATGATTTGTGCAATCCCCGTAAATATAGGCTCGATTTCCACACGGGCGTTTGGTTGATGATGGTTGTCCCCCCGGGTAATGCCGAGGGTGATGGACGGGATGTTACGGGACAGAAAAATGGAAAGTTCGGATTCACTGGGACCGCTGACCGGTGTCAAATCGAGTTTTTTCATCACATTCACGGCGCTTTTTACCAAGGGATGGTTGAACTGCAATCTCGCAGCGTGAATATTGCTCAAGGAGTTTAACGTTAAATCAACCTCATACTCGTGGCTCGTACCTTCGACGATATCCTTGATGCTGTTAAAAATCGACTTGACCATTTTATCGGAATTGCTTTGAATTTCAAACCCCAAAGAGGCATCGTACGCGATCATTCCATGCTTGAATCCCCCTGAGGTTTTGCCGATAATCACCCTTGAACGGGGTTTTTGTGGCAAGCGCAGTTTCAAGATCTGATTGATGACTTCATTGATGACCAGGATGGCATTGGGCTTGAACTTATGCTCGAATCCGCCGATCGGTGAAATGTTGCAGTCGATTTCGCATCGAATCATGCCGTCGGCATAATAATTCAGCCTGCCGAGCTCGGCGCCCTCTATGCAGACCGCCCCTCTGATAGGGGTTGTCCATGTCTTCAAGAGATGCCGGATGCCCCTGAGGTTGCCCTTGCCTAAAGATTGTATGACGCCGGCTAAAACAATATCCGATTCAAAACGCAGGCCCAACCTTCGAAAGAGCTCCGGCAATGAAGCCAGAACCCCGACTCCCACGGAATTGTCGATGATACCCGCACCCCTGATGGTGTTCTCCTGAATGGAATAATAATGGTCGACGTCTTTGTCGAAGATGGTGTCCAAATGGGCGACCACAAAAATAGGCGGTTTTGATTCGGAAGTTCCTTTAATGATGCCGATGGGGTTTCGATAGCCGTCGGTGGTGCATTCATCCACCTGAAATTCAGCCAGCCTTTCCATGAAAACACTGGTGCGTTGCTTTTCTTTGAATGTGGGAGCGGGGGTTTGACCGATCAAGACAATGTTGGTAATGACGGTTTCCTTGATTGATTTGATCGTGTCGACAAATCCCGGCAATTTTTCAAGATAGTCGCTCATAACAGCTCCCTAAACTTGAAACAGACCGCAGTGATTTCATTGTGCCGAGTCATTCGGATACCATCAAGGATATACCATATCATTAAAAGAGGTCAATATGTCTTTGAATTTCGATAGCGCGTTATCGCTCCATCGGGGTATTAAATCTTGAAAGATTTCATGATCGACATTATGATTATAAATATGATCCAGACAAGCGGCATCGCCACAGACAGGAAGTTTTCAGCCTTTGATTTTATGACCGGCGCCGATCAACGATCCCTTCGCTATGGTATATGGCCTATTCCAAAAGAAAAGCGGAAAGGATCGACCCTTTTGCTGGTCGGCAGAAGTGAATTTTTGGAAAAATATTCGGAAACCATCGGCGAACTGAATCAAAAAGGGTTTGACGTTTACAGCTTTGACTGGCGCGGCCAGGGCCTTTCAAGCCGAATGCTGGCAAACCGGCATAAAGGATTCATCGACAATTACGATATTTATTTGAATGACCTCCAGGTGTTTTTCGATAGGATCGTAAAGCCTGAAGCCGCTCGTCCGTTGATCATCATCGCACATTCCATGGGCGGGCACATTGCGCTCCGTTTTTTGCATGATCATCCGGACGCGGCAGATATGGCGGTCCTGACGTCACCGATGATCGACATTTTTAGATCCAATGTGTTCCGTTGGCTTGTCAAACTCATGACGCGTATTGTCGTCCAAAGCGGATTCAAGCATGTGTATGCCATAGGGTCAGGCGATTATAGGGACCAAAAATTTAATGGGAATCAACTGACCTCGGATCCCGTGCGTTTTATGGATGCCATCAAAGCCATTGAAAAACAACCCGATCTCGCGCTGGGGGGCGTGACCTATGGATGGTTGTCCGCCACTTTGGCATCCATCGATATCCTCAATCAGCCCGGATATGCGGCAAAGATTACCACTCCGATTTTAATGATCAGTGCGGGCGAGGATAAAATAGTATCCATCAAGGCGCAGAAGAAGATGTGTGCATGGCTGCCAGCGTGTCGATTCGTTGAGATCCCGGGAGCGCGTCACGAAATTTTTAAAGAAACGGATGCTGTCCGATCAATCATCTGGCGGGAATTTGAAAGATTCACGCACATGGAAACGGGAGTATTGAATGCATTGGGCATTAACGGTCGCTCTCTTTTTGCGCCGTAAAATGGAATATTGAAAGAATAGGAAATTGGGCCTAAACATGGAAAATAGAATTCGTACCCAACGCCCTTTAAAAAGAACCAAAATCATGGCGACACTGGGTCCGGCCAGCGATAAGGAAGACACGCTCCGGCGAATGATTCTCGCCGGATTGGATGCGGTTCGATTTAATTTTTCTCACAGCACCCATGAATATCTCATACCGCTGATCCAGCGGATTCGGAAATTGGAAGAACACATGGGGGTCCCTGTTGCCGTTATCGGCGACTTGCAGGGGCCGAGAATACGAATCGGAGAAATTGCAGAAGGTAAAGTGACAGTGACAACCGGTCAAGAGATTTGTCTGACTCCCCGGCAAATGACCGGAAACAAGGATACGGTTTCGGTCAGTCATCTCAACATGGCAAATGACGTCCATATCGGCAGCCTGATCCTGATCGATGACGGCAACATTGAACTTGAAGTAGAAAACATTGATGCCGACGGAGATATCCGTTGCCGTATACTCAGGGGTGGGAATCTCTCGGCCCGGCGGGGCATCAATCTTCCGGGGTTGCGGGTCAATCTCCCGTCCATCACGCCGAAAGATTATGCGGATATCGATTTTGCCGTGGCACAAAATTTCGATTTTCTGGCGCTGTCGTTTGTACAATCTGCCGAGGATGTTCGCATTTTAAAGAATTATCTGAAGCAGAAGGGATCCAGCATCTCAATCATCGCCAAGATTGAAAGACAAAACGCTTTGGATGAAATCAAGGCGATTGCTTTCGAAAGCTGGGGCGTTATGGTGGCCCGGGGGGATTTGGCTCTGGAAATGAGTTTGCAGGAGGTCCCTATTGCACAAAAACGCATTATCGACGTTTGCCGCCGGGCGGCGATTCCGGTGATCACCGCCACCCAAATGCTCGAATCGATGATCGAAAAATACAAGCCGACCCGGGCTGAGGCCACGGATGTGGCCAATGCCATTTTGGACGGCACAGACGCATTAATGCTGTCCGGTGAAACAGCCGTCGGCCGGCATCCCATTGAAACCGTGACAACGATGTCCGAGATCGCTGTAGCCGTCGAAAATGCTTGGTTTGAAAAGAAATTATCCGGCCCCATGCCCTTTGCGCCGCCCGATGATATTGAGCCGATGGTGGCGTATGCCGGCAATTTGGTGGCGGAATCCTTAACGGCAAAAGCGATCGTGGCTTACACCTCCTCAGGTTTGACCGCTTGCCGGGTGGCCTGCCACCGCCCGCATCGCCCTGTGCTGTCATTATCTATAACCCCTCGGGTTCAACGACGGCTTGCACTGGCCTGGGGTGTGGAAAGTGCTTTAATTGAGCCCATAAAAGCAACAGATAATATGGTCGATGTTGCTTTGAAGCAGGTGCAACATCTCGGTCTTGCCGGAACCGGAGATATCGTTGTTATTGTTGCCGGGACGCCGCCTCTTGGACGAAGCGGTCGCACCAATACGCTCAAGGTTGAGAAAATACCCTGAATAAGGAGGACAACATGGAACTTAATGGTAAAAAAATTATAATCCTGGTTGAAGAGATGTTTAATGTGTTTGAATTCTGGTATCCTTACTATCGCCTGAAAGAAGCCGGTGCCGAGGTCACGGTGGTCGGTTCGGGAAGAACCGATGAATTCACAGGTAAACCCGGCACCCAGGTCCGGCCGGATATCAACGCGGAGCAGGTATCTGCCGGGGATTATGACGCCGTCATCATTCCCGGAGGGTACGCGCCGGATATGATGCGCCGCTATCCGGCCATGGTACAAATCGTTAAAGATATGTTCGATGCCGGGAAAATCGTTGCCGCCATTTGTCATGCCGGCTGGATGCTGGCCTCTGCCAATATACTCGACGGCCGAAAGGCCACCTCATATTTTTCTATAAAGGATGATATGATTCATGCCGGTGCCCTGTGGATGGACGAATCCGTGGTCATTGACGGCAATCTCATCACCAGCCGTAGACCCGATGACCTTCCGAATTTTATGAAAGCGGTTATTGCTGCACTCAAGTAAAAAGTTTGACAGAAAATAGAAAATGGGAATTAGCAAATAGTTAACTGCAAATGAACGCTAATATTATTATTTGTGTTCATCCGCGGTTCTCTTTATCCACTTGCCTAATTCTGACCGGAGAAGCAAGATCTTGGCAGTCGGATTAACTGGGAAAGAATCACCGATGGCAAAAGGGACATTCCGTTGTAAATCAAAAAATTGTTGTGGAATTTATTGTCCTTGTGAACCTAAAGCAAAAAAGGAGGTGAAGCATGCGTATCATACTGGTCGGCCAGGCGGCATTCGGCGCAAAGGTTTTGGAAAGGCTGCTGGAGCGAAATGAAAACATCGTAGGGGTTTATACGCCGCCGGATGGACCGGGAGGACGGCCTGATCCCCTCAAGGATGCGGCGATCGCCAGGAACATCGATGTTTTTCAGCCCCAAACGTATAAAGATGACGCGGTTTTTGCCGAATACAAGAAGTTGAATCCCGATCTCACCGTCATGGCGTTTGTTACGACGATTACACCGACGCGTTTTTTTGACGTTCCCTCTTACGGCACCATCTGTTATCATCCGTCTCTCTTGCCGCGTCATCGCGGCGCCAGCGGCATTAACTGGGCCGTGATTATGGGGGACAGCAAAACCGGATTAAGCATCTTCTGGCCGGACGAGGGTATCGATACCGGCCCAATACTTCTTCAAAAAGAGATCGCCATCGGACCGGATGACACCACCGGTTCCCTCTATTTCAACCATCTCTTTCCCATGGGGGTTGATGCGGTTTTAGAGTCCATTGATCTGATAAAGGCGGGCAATGCTCCCAAAATCGTTCAGGACGAAGCCGGGGCTACCTATGAACCGCCTTGCGATGACCGGGTGGCGGACATCAATTGGAAAAAACCGGCAAATGAGCTTTACAACCTGATTCGCGGGTGTGACCCTCAACCCGGTGCTTTTGCAGTGTTGAAAGGGGAAAAAATTCGGTTTTACAATGCGAAACGCGTCGAAAAAATTGCGGATGAAGCCCCGGGAACCATACTGGATATTACGGATAAAGGGATTCACATGGCGTTATCCGGGGGACAGCTGATGGTGGGAAAGATAAGACCCGCAAAAGGCCCAAAAGCAGCAGCAGCTGAATTCGCTGCCGAGAGGGGATTAAAAGCCGGAGACAGGTTTGACACATAAAAGGCAGAAATAGAAAAGAGAAAATAGGAAGGGAAAAAGAGGTTTACCCTCTTTTTGTGGTGTGGAACCCAATGAAAAGGCCTTTGAAAAACGGTGAATTTTTCAAAGGCCTTTATTTTTTAATGGGCTGCTTGCTGAAATCAAGCGGCTTTTTCGATTTTTGCCGCACAGACTTTAAACTCCGGAATTTTGGCAATCGGATCAAAGGCGGAATTGGTCAGTATGTTGGCCGGACTTTCTGCAAAATGAAACGGAACGAAAAGCACGCCGGGCTTGACCTTTTTGCCGACTTGGGCAACAGCTTCCATCTCTCCCCTGCGGGTGGCAAGATGCACCCTGTCACCGTCATTAACGCCCAACGTTTTTGCGTCTTTTAGGTTGATTTCTACGTATCCGGTTTTCTGCTCGGTGTGCAAATGCGGGGAGACGCGCGTCATGGTGCCGGTATGGAAATGAGCGAACATCCTGCCGGTGGTGAGCCAATAGGGGTATTCGTCATCCGGCATCTCCGCAGGATCAAGATATTCAATGGCATGGAATAGGCCCTTTCCGCGGGTGAATTGATCTTTATGTAAAAACGGCGTACCCGGATGCTCGGCGTTCGGGCAGGGCCATTGAAGTCCGTCAAGACCTATCCTTTCATACGTCATTCCGCCGTAACTCGGTGTCAAAGCGGCCATTTCGTTAAAGATTTTTTCAGGACTCTCATAATTCATTTCATAGCCCATAGCTTTAGATAATCTGGAAATGATTTCCCAATCGTTAAGCGTATTTTCGATGGGATCAATGGCTTTATTCACCTTCATACAGCGTCGTTCGGTATTGGTAAATGTCCCTTCCTTTTCGGCCACCGAAACCCCGGCAAATACCACATCCGCCTTCTGTGCGGTTTCAGTGATATAAATATCCTGACACACCAGGAACTCAAGATTTGCAAGGGCCTTGTCGAGATGGTTCTGGTCTGGATCGCTTACTTTCGGATTCTCACCGATGACATAAAGGGCCTTTAATTTACCATCAATCATGGCTTGAATCATATCGGTGACGGTATAACCAATCTTGTTCGAAAGCGGTTTTCCCCATGCTTTGGAAAATTTTTCAGTGTTGGCCTCAACGGTCACCGGCTGATAGGCAGGAAACACATTGGGCAAGCCGCCCATGTCGCAGGCGCCCTGAACATTGTTTTGGCCTCTCAAGGGATTCACACCGCCGCTTTTGACGCCCACATTTCCGCAAAGCATAGCGATATTGCAGCAGGATTTTACATTGTCCACGCCTGTGGTGTGCTGGGTAATCCCCATGGCATAGAGTAATGCTGCCGGGGAATTAGTGGCATAAAGCTCGGCCATTTTTTCAAGATCACTTTGCGCCACACCCGTGATGGTTTCAACCTTATCCGGTGTATACGACTCGACCACCGCCTTAAAATCATCAAACCCCTCGGTTCTATTTTCAATGTAAGTTTTGTCGTGCCAGCCGTTCTTGAGAATAATATGCATCATGCCGTTAAGCAACGCCACATCACTCCCAAGTCTATGATGGACGACAACATCCGCAAAACGGGCCATCTGGATATCTCTGGGATCGGCCACAATGAGTTTGGCGCCTTTTTCCTTGGCCCTGAAGACACGCCGGGCAATGAGCGGATGGCACGCGGATGTGTTCGAACCGATGATAAAAATAGACGCTGAATCTTCAAATTCGGCAATGGAATTGGTCATGGCCCCACTTCCAAATGCAGCGGCAAGACCTGCCACCGTGGAGGAATGTCAGAGCCGGGCGCAGTGGTCCACATTGTTGGTCCCGATCACTGCTCTGGCAAATTTTTGGGCCAGGTAATTCTCTTCATTGGTGATTTTTGCGGAAGCCAGCACACCGACACTATCCGGCCCATGGTCATTAATGATGCTCTTGAATTTGTCGGCCGTCACTTGTATGGCCTCGTCCCATGTCACTTCCTGCAATTCTCCGTTCTTTTTTATCAAAGGTGATTTAAGACGCTTCTCGCTGACGACATGTTCATGAAGGTTCCATCCCTTAATGCAGAGTCTTCCCTGGTTCACCGGATGGGTTTTCATGGGCATGGTATCAATAAGCCGGCCGTCCAGCACTTGAAAAAGGACACCGCAACCGGTGCCGCAATATGAACATGTTGAAGGAATGATTTTAAAATCCATTCGTATCGCTCCTTATCGCGTTGAAAATTTTGGATTGGATATTGACGCCTTTTTATGCCACGGCAAAAAAGGACCTCACCGCTTCAATCGTTGAGTCTTTAAATGGGTTTGGGTTTTAGTGTAACCTCTTCTCCCAGCATGTTAAACGGTGATTGGTCTGAACGGGTTCCGGTGGTGTAATCGAATACATCGGTTACGATTTCATTGACTTTTCGATAGAGCAGCCGCAAAGGAATATCAACCGGGCAGGCATCTTCGCACAGACCGCAATCAATACACCGGCCCCCCATATGAACCGCCCGAACCAGATGAAAAATCGGAACTTCCGGCGGAATACCGCCGGTGGCGATCAGGTCGGTGTGTTCAAGACTGCATTCCTTGCAAAAGCATACCGGACAAATATCGCGGCAGCCGTAACATTTGATGCATTTTTGAAGTTCATACATCCACCGGTTGAATCTTTCTTTCTGGTTGAATTCCTCTGCTGCTTTAACTTGCATGTTGTTGTCGATGCCGATCATCTTTTTAATTGGCGGGGCAAGCTCCGGCTCCAAATAGGAACAATCGCCGTGTTCCTTGAGGGTGGACGGGCAGCAGTTAACTCCGATGGTTTTAATGTTTTCCGGGTTCAACTGGTTCCAGATATAAAGAACATTCAAGGCCCGTTGATTGCAATCCCTTGTTAAAATTCCTATTTTCACTTCCTTATGTTCCGCGGCGATTTTTGTGGCCATTTTTTCAAGGGGATACCTAGCCTTTCCGACAATCAAATCATTAAGGTCATCCGGATTCTTTTTGGTGAAGCAATAGGGCAGCGGGTGCCCCTGAATCATTTTATATCCTAAAAATATGTCGATGTGACCTTGTTCAAGCCACTGTTTGATTTGTTCCTGCATATCATCCTCCCTCTATGCTCGCAGTATCTTGCGCTGCTTCGCTTAAACTCATTACGGCGGACATGTCAAATTCGCCGGACAGAGGGCTGGGGCCTAATGATTTTATTTTATTTGTAAAATGGGTGACAACCTGCACAAATTTTTGGGCTTCTGCCGAAGATATCCAGTCCAAATGCAGCCGGCCTTCCAATCCCATAAAGGCCAATAGTTCCTGCAGAAAGGTCATCCGTTTGATCGTCATGTAATTACCATACAGGTAATGGCAGTCGCCGACATGTCACCCGCCCACCAGGACTCCGTCGGCACCGCTTTGAAAGGCTCTTAAAATGTGATGCGGCGACACCGTGGCGGAACACATGACCCGAATAGGACGAATATTGGGCGGGTATGCCAGTCGACTGACACCCGCCAGGTCCGCCGCGCCGTAGGCACACCAGTTACACATAAATGCGATGATTTTCGGCTCGAATTTATCCTCGTTCACACTTTTCTCCTTTCCAACGGATCAGGCGCTCAATGCGCTCTTGATCTGGGCGTAAAGTTGATTGTTGTTAAAGCCCATGAGTATGGGCGCCTCCGATGGGCATACCGCCGCGCAGGCACCGCACCCTTTGCACAGGGCCGCATTGACCTTGGCCACATATTCTTGACGGTCGAAAGTGATGGCGCCATAGGGGCAGACATTGATGCATCCCAGACAGCCCGAACACAATTCAGCCCGAATATCCGTGACAATGCCGCCCACCTTAATGCTCTCCAAGGACAGAACAGTTGCCGCTCTTGCCGCCGCCGCCTGGGCCTGGGCAATGCTTTCTTCGATGGGCTTGGGATAATGGGCCATGCCGCACAAAAAAATACCGTCATTGGCAAAATCTACCGGCCTCAATTTTTGATGGGCTTCCAAAAGCCATCCATCCGAATCCAGAGGGACTTTGAAGAGCTGGGCCAGCGATTGATCCCAATGGGAGACAATGGCGGAGGCCAAACATAAAATATCAGCTTTAACGGCCAATTTTCGGTTGAGTATCCGGTCCGTAAATTCAACGATAACCTGATCGCCGTTGGCCGTTACCTCGGGTTTTTGATCGACGGAGTACGAAAAAAAGAGCACCCCGGCCGCTCTTGCCTCGCGATATAAATCTTCTTTTTTACCGTATGTCCGAATATCCCTGTAGAGAATCGCAACATTTATATTTGGATTTCTTTTTTTAAAGTCAATAGCACTTTTGACGGAATGCGTACAGCAAACTTTGGAACAGTAAGGCCGCTCTTTATCTCTGGATCCCACACACTGAATAAACACTACATTTTCGCTCCGGTCAAGTCTCGGGTCGTTTTTTTTGAAAAGTTCGTCGAGTTCCAGCAGGGTCAACACAGCATGGTGTTTCCCATAAAGGTATTCGTCGGGTTTATATTCTTTGGCACCGGTGGCGATCACCGCCACGCCATGCTCGATGGTTTGTGTTGCGTTTTGGCTGTGAAGATCGGTTTTGAAGTTACCGACAAAGCCATCCACATTGCTGATGCTGGTTTCGGTATGAACGGTAATACGATCTTCGGATTTAACGGTATGAATCAGTGTTTCAACAAAAGCCCCTACATCTTCGTTTTGGGGGGTCTTGTTCAGCATTAAAGCATTTCCGCCCAAAGCGCCGGATTTCTCCACAAGATCCACCGGATATCCCTGATGTGCCAGCGAAACCGCGGCCGTCATTCCGGCAATTCCTCCGCCGATCACCAACGCGGAATGGGATACCGGGAGATCGGTCTGCTTCAGGGGCGCTAAAAGGTTGGTTTTCGCAACCGCCATTCGAATGAGGTCCTTGGCTTTTTCAGTGGCGGCGTCCGGATCGTTTGCATGGACCCAGGAGTCATGATTCCGAATATTGGCCATTTCAAAGAGATACTTGTTGAGACCCGCGTTAATCAGGGTTTCCTGGAATAGCGGTTCATGGGTTTTGGGAGTGCAGGCGGCCACAACCACGCGGTTGAGCCCCTGTTGATTGATAATATCGGATATTTTATCCTGGGTATCCTGGCTGCAGCTGAAAAGATTTTCTTCGACATACACCACATTAGGCAAGGTTTTGGCGTACTTTACCACCTCCGGCACTTTGACCACGCCGCCGATGTTGATCCCGCAGTTGCATACGAACACGCCGATTTTAGGCGGTTCTTCGCAGACATCTCTTTCAGGGGGGAGTTCAAGGATTTTGGTCCGGGTATTGCGCGCCGATGCCAAGTGTTCTGTTGCCGCACAGGCCGAGGCGCTGGCTTCCATCACCGACTGGGGAATATCTTTCGGGCCGGTGAACACACCGCAAGCATAGATGCCTTCCACAGAAGTCCCTACGGGATGGAAACTATCGGTTTTTGTAAAGCGGTATTCATCGAGATCGATGCCGATACGTTTGGAAAGATCTGCAATATCCTGATTGATTTCAAGGCCTACGGACAGAACGAACATATCGAAAATTTCGTCTCTGATGGTTCCGTCCTCCTCGATGTATCGAACCGACACATCATCGGTTCCCGGAACCGGGGCAATGGTGTGAATTCGTGATCGGACGAATTTGACCCCTTGCCTCCTGGCATTCTCATAATATTTATCAAAATCTTTGCCGTGGGTTCGCATATCCATGTAAAAAACCGCGCAGTCGAGAGGGTTCTTACTGTGTTCCGTTGCGATGACGGTCTGTTTAATGGCATACATACAGCACACCGATGAACAGTAGGCATTATCACAACGGTTGAGGTCCCTGGAACCGACACATTGCAACCAACCGATTTTTTGAGGTTCCTTGTGATCGGATGGTCTGACCAAATGACCTGAAAAGGGTCCGGTGGCGGAGAGAATCCGTTCAAATTCCAAAGAGGTAACCACATTGGGCAGATGGGTATAGGCATAGGTGTCAAACCGGCTGGGGTCAAAGGCGTCAAATCCGGGGGCCAGGACAATGGATCCAACGTCAAGCTCGACAATTTCATCTTTCTGTGAATGATCGATGGCGCCGACCGGACAAAAATCGGCGCATATCTTGCATTCGCCGGTCTTGAAATGAACGCATTTGCTCCGGTCGATGGCGGGCGTATTGGGAACGGCTTGGGCATACGGCACATAGATCGGTTTCCGGCCTTTAAGACCGGCATCATATTCCGAGGGAATCTTTTTAACCGTGTAAGTGGTAATGTTATCTTTGATCTTATCCAGGGTAATGTGCCCTGTGGGGCAAACAGTAGCACAGGCGCCGCAAGCCATACAGACATCCGTCTGAATGTGAAAGGGGGTGTCCACTTTCATCTCCACCCCTCGGCCGGTGAGGCTGATGGCGCTGTTGCCCATTCTTTGACAGATTCTTGTACAGAGGCCGCAAAGGATGCAGGTGTCACCTTTAATCTTAAAGCGTGGTTTTTCGATACCGTATTTTGCCGCAAGCGCCTTTATGACAGGGATTTCCGGACAGCGGGCCAGCAACAACTCAACATTTAGTTTTCGACCTTCGTGTACTGTTTCCGTGTTGGTTTTGACTTCCATGCCTTCCCAGATGGGATAGTTGCATGCGGTGACAAACCGAGTCCGGCGACCGTCAAAAAGCTCCACGGTGCAAAGTCGGCACATTCCGGCGGGCTCGAGTGCTTTATGATGACACAGCGTTGGAATTTCAACCCCATATTTTTCAGCAACTTGAAGGATATACTGCCCTTCTTCTCCCTGAACTTTTTGTCCGTTGAGCTTAAACGTAATCATGAATCTTAACCTTGTTGGTTCCGTGGATTATTTAATGAGTATGGCATCGAATTTACAGGCATCGTAACAGATGCCGCACTTTATGCATTTTTCCACGTCTAAAAGGTGCGGTTTTTTCTTTTCACCGGTAATGGCTCCGTCGGGACATCGTTTTGCACAAAGGGCGCAGCCGGTGCAGGCTTCTTCATCAATCTCATAATGAAACAAAGGTTTACACACGCCCGCAGGACATTTTTTGTCTTTGATGTGGGCTTCATATTCATCCCGGAAATAGAGTATCGTCGTCAGCACGGGATTGGGGGCCGAAGTCCCCAGTCCGCAAAGTGAAAACTTTTGAATCATCATCCCAAGATTTTCCAAAAGCTCGATATCGCCTTCTTTGCCGTTTCCTTGGCAAATATCGGTCAGGATATCCAGCATCGCCGTAATCCCCTCACGGCAGGGATTACATTGACCGCAAGATTCTTCTTTTAGAAAATCCAGAAAATATCGGGCCACGTCCACCATGCATGTGTCCTGATCCATCACAATCATGCCGCCGGAGCCCATGATGGAACCGACCTTTGTCAGCTCATCAAAATCGACCCCCAAATTTAAAAATTGTTCCGGAATGCATCCTCCCGACGGTCCCCCGGTCTGGACGGCTTTGAATTTCTTTTTGTTTGGAACCCCGCCGCCGATGTCGTAAATAATCGTGCGCAGCGTCGTCCCCATCGGCACTTCGACCAACCCCGTGTTTGTGACCTTGCCGACCAGTGAAAAGATTTTGGTGCCTTTGCTTCTCTGAGTTCCGATGGCAGCATACCAATCCGCACCCTTGTCGATAATCACCGGCACATTGGCCCAGGTTTCGACGTTGTTCAAATTCGACGGGTTATTTCGGAATCCTTTTTCTACGGTATGGATGTATTTGGCCCGGGGTCGTCCGGGCATCCCCTCCAGAGACGCCATCAATGCGGTGGATTCACCGCACACAAAAGCGCCCCCGCCGCGACTGATATGAATGTTTAAATCGAATCCAGAGCCCATGATATTCTTGCCCAGAAATCCGAGTTCTTCAGCTCGCCGCAAGGCAATAGATAAATTTTTTACCGCCAGCGGATATTCGTGTCGTACATAGACATAGCCTTCATTGGCGCCGATGGCAACGGCACCGATAATCATACCTTCCAAAACCAAATGAGGGTTGCCTTCCAAGAGACTGCGATCCATATAAGCGCCGGGATCGCCTTCATCGGCATTGCAGATGACATACTTGTCGCCGTCATGCCTGCGACAGGTTTCCCACTTGATGCCGGTGGGGAAACCACCGCCGCCGCGACCCCTCAAGCCGGATTTTTTGACTTGATCGACAATTTCTTCGGGCGTCATATCAAACACTGCTTTTTCAAGCGCTTTATATCCGCCCACCGCAATATAGTCTTCAATGCTGGTAGGGTCGATGGCGCCGTTATTCCCAAAAATAATTCTCTGCTGAAGTTTGTAAAAAGAAACATCCTTTTCATGTATAATTTTTTCTTTTGTCGCAGGATCCTTATAAACGAGCGACGGAACCAGTTCCCCATTCTTGATAGTTTTTTCAACAATTTCAGGAATATGTTCCTCTTTAATTTGTGGATAAAATATGCCTTCCGGATGAATCACCAAAATCGGTCCTTTCTCGCAGAAACCGTGGCAACCTGAAAGCTTTACATCCACCTCCTTTTCCAAACCATGCTTGGCCAACTCTTGAATTAACGAATCATGCACTTTTGCAGTTCCATAGGCACCACATCCCGAACCTGCACAAAGAGAAATTAATTTCTTTTTCCGGCTTTTTTGTTCAGTCAAAAGAGAGTTTCGATATGACTCCAGTGCCAATCTATTTTCTAATTTTGCCATGGTATTATATAACCTCCGTACCCATGCCGCTTAAGAAACGTGTTGGTTATCATATTCATCGATGATTTTTACCACACTGGAACGGTTTAAGCCTCCGTGGGTATTCTGATTGACGGTGATAACCGGCCCGGAGGCGCAGCACCCGACACATCGAACAGCTTCAAGGGTAAACAGATGATCATCGGTGGTTTCGCTCTCTTTGACATGGAGGCGATTTTCCAACGCTTCCATAATTTTTTCAGCACCTCGTACATGGCACGCCGTGCCGGTGCAGACGCTGACGATGTATGTTCCGCGAGGTTCAAGGCTGATCGTCTTATAAAAGGTGGCAACGCTGTAAACCAGGCTTGGCTTTATGCCAAGCTTATCGACCAGAACAGATACCACTTCCGGCGGAACATAGTGATAAATGTCACTGATATCCTGCATTATCATCAACAAGGCTTCACGATCATTATGATACGCTTCGATAATTTCGTCTATCTTCTGCCAATCGATGTCCATTTTATTTTCCATAATGGAACACCCCTTATCAATTGAGGCAAAAAAGGTTAAATTTCACATAACATATTCAGTCAAGATTGTTCGAACAAGCAAAACGGGATTTGAGAACAAATAAAAATTATTACAGATAGTAACAGCAATATAATTAACCGTGTGCCTGATACATCACCGGACAGTTTTCAACGCAATTACCGCATCCCGTGCAAAGGTCCATGTTGATGCTGCGAGCATGCTTTCTAACCTTTACTTTAAAATGCCCTGCAGATCCTTCAACAGATTCTAGATCCGCATATGTGATAATCTCAATATTCAGATGCCGGCCGACCTCGACCAGTTTCGGGGAGATAATTCACATGGCGCAATCATTGGTGGGGAACGTCTTGTCCAGTTGGGACATTACCCCGCCGATGGAAGGGGATTTTTCTACGAGATAGACGTAATATCCTGCGTTGGCGAGATCCAGAGCGGATTGCATCCCTGCAATTCCACCCCCTAAAACCAGAACCGATCCGATTACATCATTGGCCATCGTTCGATCCTCCTTAAAAAGAACGGTGTTGAGGGAATTCCCCTTATTGTTGTTGAAAAAATCAAAGGTTTTACCTATAAGAAATAGTAAAATTTGTCAATAAAATTCTATGGGTAAGACAATGTGATATGCCCGGAAGTCTCTGTTTTCACATAAAAGACTGATTGCTGAAGAATTGGATCCGAGAGTCCGGTCAATATTTTGTTTTTTTGCAGTCGTTTTTCTTTTTGTGAAACCGTATCTTTCAATTGGATGGAAATTATGCTACAAGTCCTCTATTTGAATGAAAGGGTATATATAAACATTATTTTAAAGGTTCTATCATGACACAAAATGACGATGACAGGATGGATAGGTTTGGGCCGGATCCGAATGATGTTAATGATAACGAGCAATATTCGCTATTCAAAGAGAAAAGGAAAGTGAACTTCGGACCGAACTCTCCCAAAATTTCTCAAAAAATCCCTTTTTCGAAATTGGGTGTCGGATTTTTAATGCTGATAATTTTAGTGCTTTTGTTGTTTGTTAGAAACAAGATGGCCGGGTTTGAAAACAGGATCAATGCATTGGAACATCGTGTAAAGAGTGTTGAAGAAAAAGATCAGCAGCTGGATGCAATACGTTACGGTATGGCAAAAATGGGAGAACTGTCCCAATCGGTCGAACAGCTTAATGTCCGCTTGGATCACTCTGAAAAAAGTTTGACGTCTAGGATGGACCAGATTTCAAAAGCATTTGAAATGCTCAAACAACAGACTCTCAAGGAAGGAATACGAAAAGAAAAACCGTCAAAAACATCCAAAAACGCGGCGAGGAACCGCTATCACATTGTTAAATCCGGTGAAACACTCTATACCATTGCCCGCCGGTATGGCGTGACAGTGAAAGAATTACAAAAAATCAATAAACTGAGTGGCGGCGGCGTCATACATACGGGTCAAAAACTTTTAATAAATCCTTGAGCCCCGTCTTTGATCTTTACTCGAAAAAGACCTTATTCTTATCGGAAATTTTATATCCTAAAGCCAAAAGTATTTTACGCTTTGTTTCCATTCTGCAAGGCATCCCCTGTTCGATTCTTGTGATGGTGATGGGTGATATCCCGGCTTTTCTGGAAAGCTCGGCTTTACTCATCATCAATGATTCTCTGATTTTTTTTAGGTGATTTTTGCTCATGTCGGAAAAATTTCCACTGTCTTGTCTTTTCCTATAATTAACAGTTATATCATAAACTTGTATTTCTTTTATGTCAAGTAGAATTATATATAAATTATATATAATTTTATTGAATTAGGATATATTGTATTTCACTAAAATAAGTTGCCATATATTGTGCCCATTTAAATCAATATGCCCTTTTAAACCGGTTTGAGCAAATGATACGTTATCTTAAATCCTCGCATAGTTGCCATTAAAACTCCCCGACTCCTCTTTGACGTGACGTTGCGATGGATGATATCAGGGCATTTAAAGGTCGATTTTTTGTTATCCACATCCATACAATTCATTTAAGTTTTTAATCAGGATGTCGATAAATTGAATAGATCGAACACTGCTTGGTTTTTGAGAAAATGCTGTTTTTAAAGTAAATTTATTTATAGGGTAATGGTCTGCCGTTGGAATACCGTCATCGATTAACAATACTCGAGCATTATATCACGGAATTGCCGCCCTTCCCTTCAACCATTGACAAAGTCATGGAAATCTGCGCTGAGTCAAACACCTCGCCGATAGATTTGACCAAAGTCATCAGTCTGGATCCTGTGCTGACGGGAAAAATTATGCAATTGGTCAACTCGGCCTATTTTGGTCTCTCCCGCGAAATCATCTCTTTGGTTCGAGCGGTTATTATGTTGGGGATGAATACCGTTAAAAATCTGGTTCTGGGCGCTACCGTGTTAAACACCTTTGGAAAACGCCAAAACTTTCGTGCCTTGAACATGGATATGTTCTGGGAACACTCCCTAGGCGTCGGGGTAATTGCCAAGTTGATTGCCAAAAAGCGCGACATAGATAAAAGGCTGCTGGAAGGATACTTCATTGCAGGGCTTTTGCATGATATCGGTAAAATACCACTAAACAGCAAATTTTCAAATGAATACATGAATATCTTAGACGTTCCGGGGAAAGAATCTCAACCGCTTTTTATTTCTGAAAAAAGACTTTTGGGAGTTGATCATACCCACGTCGGAAACCTTATTGCTGATAAGTGGAAACTGGGGGAAGAAATTTCGGATACCATCACATTTCATCACGCCTCCGAAACATATGAAGGTTTCCAGAATGATATTCTTTTTACCGTTATTCTCTCGGACTATTATGCAAATAGCGCCCAAATCGGTTTTTCCGGAAATCACCATATGGAAAACGTCTGCCCTGAAGCGTTACAATATCTTGCGGATAACGCGGATTTTTCTTTTTATGACATCGATGCGTTTAACGGCGAAGTTGAGCAGGAGATAGAAAAGGCCCAAATATTTTTAAAAGTTGCCGGGTGAGGAGGTAACCATGAAGCTTCGCTTCTGGGGAGTACGCGGCTCTATTGCATACCCCGGACCGAGTACGGTGGAATTCGGGGGCAACACCCCATGTTTGGAATTGCGGTTCAGTGAAAAAAACAGGCTCATCATTATCGATGCCGGAACCGGAATTCATCCGCTGGGAAATCGTCTGGTATCAGAAGATATCAAGGACGGTCCCATAGCTGCCGAGATATTCATAACCCATACTCACTGGGACCATATCATCGGGTTTCCTTTTTTCAGACCCATATATATTCCGGGTACGAAACTGAATGTCTACGGACCGATAACCTTCGAAGATGATTCCCTTGAAAAAATTATCGGCGATCTTTTGCGGTACCGTTACTTTCCGGTACTTCATGGTGAGCTTAGGGCAAATATCAAGTACTTTCAGCTTGGTGAATGCAAAATGGATCTTGGCGACGGGATCATTCTGAAAACAAAATATCTGAATCATCCGCTGCTTTGCCTCGGATACCGATTTGAATTTGACGGCAAAGTACTATGTACCGCCTACGACACGGAACCGTTTAGGAACATCTTTTCCACGGACGAAAAAGCTCCGGATTTTGATCCTGTCGTTCGTGCTGAAGGAGAAGAGGCAGCCCGTAAGGAAAATGAAAAATTACTCGATTTTTATCGAGATGCAGATATCCTCATCCATGATTGTCAATACACCAGGGAAGAATACATTTCATCAAAAATAGGCTGGGGGCATTCATTTTTTGAACAGGCCATTGATTCCGCTCGCGCGGCCAATGTTAAAAAAGTCGTTCTTTTTCATCACGATCCTCTGCGGACCGACAAGGAATTGATGGCACTTGAAAAATACTGCCGGGAGCTTGTAAACAATCAATGGGATCTAAAAGTCGTGGTGGCCAAGGAAGGGATGGAAATTGAGCTTTAACGTGTAACTGATGTTAGCGGTCTATGATGGCGATAAAACTAAAGCGCTCCGCTTATTCGCCGGGCTCCTGAGAGTAGCCTTCAACATGGATGATGTTTTTTCCCTCTTTACACTGAACGGTTCCGTATAACTCCACTTGCTGTCGAAGCATCTTAATCATTTCTTTGCTTTTGATGTTTTTTACAATAATGTATTCGTTTTCGTCATCTGCATAAAGGGCGATATCTTGAACACTTCCGTTTTCATCCCATTTGACAGGAAGTAAAACGCCTTTAATTTTTTTAAAAGATCCTTCCATGTTATCCATTTTGATACGGCATAATTTTATTGTTTAAGCCATCATCAATGTTCATTAATGAATCAATCAAAGAAATTTTATGGTCCATAAAATCAGCTTACAGTGGCCGAAATCCTTTTAAATCAATTCGCCGGCGGCGGGGGGGGGGATATATTCCCCGTCGCCGCCGGCGAAAGGAGGAAAGGAAATCATCGCTTCGGGCAATTAACCCCACGACCCCGATCGCTCAGATGCTTATTTTACAGCTTCTTTTAAAACTTTGCCCGGAACGAATTTCGGAGCCTTGGTCGCCTTAATATCTATTTCTTCGCCGGTTGCGGGGTTGCGGCCTTTTCTGGCTTTTCTTTTGATGACTTTAAATGTGCCAAAGCCCACTAACGTAACGTCCTGTCCTTTTTTGAGTGTTTTAGTAACCGAGTCCAGCACACAATCCACGGCTGCCTGCGCTTCTTTTTTTGTGCTGACGACTTTTGCCACTTCATTGATCAAATCTCCTTTGTTCATACCATCTCCTTTACCAATTTTCGTGAAAAGTTATTCCATTGATGCGCTTTTTTGCATTGTTCACTATGTGCCGGTCAGCCGCTCCTTGGCTTCTATTCGGGTTTTACATTTAATGCAATGATGGGCAACAGGTCGGGCTTTCAGCCGTTCGATGGAAATATCATCACCACATCTTTGGCAGATCCCGTATTCACCGTTTTTGATGTCTGCCAATGATTGCCTGATTTTGTTAATCAGGATGCTTTCTCGGTCAAGGATACGCAGTTTAAAGTCGTGGGTTGACTCGAAAGTGGCGCGATCGAGCAGATCCGGCATGGACGATTCTGATTCTAATAATCCACCCACTGAATCATCGGCATGATGCAATAGTTCGTGGAGCCAATTCTCCAAGATATTTTTAAAATAGGTCAGTTGTTTTTGATTCATTCTTCATCAAGTCCCGGTAATTATTTTCCCCACAAATCGTCATCAAATTCACTGAAGTTATTTTCATGTATAATATGGTTTTGGCCCAAATCATCATCGAATTCGAATATATCAAGTTCATCTGAATAAGCATTGAAGTGAGAATCTAACGCATATTTTGAAAAATACAATCTGTCGCTGGGATTCAAATCTTGATTCTCCTTTTACATTGAATCATCATCATATTTCATTCGATAATGTTTTTTCTTTTTATTTCGAGATTTTCGGGTATCATCATTGGGTTCACGCCGCTTATTCTTTCGGCAATCCGGACATCGTCTAGGTTCGTCAAAGCCTCTTTGCATATAATATTCCTGTTCGGAATCCGTTAGTTCGAAAGTATTACCGCATTGGATGCATTCTAATGTTCTGTTTTGCATAACGTTAAGTGGTTCCTGTACAATTAAAAATAAAAATGTTTGGCTTTGCCAATATTTTAGTTAGTGTCCATCCATAAATGGTCTTTTTGCCCGATCTCGGCGTTATGCTCAAAAAATAATCCTCTGAATATCGACTTCAACTATATTTGTGTCTCTCCCGATAGATTTTCCGTAAGGGCAATTATTTTTGGCATTCATGGACAAGACGAAGCAATTGAATAGCAATCCTTGTGCCAAAATCATAACATATTGGAATGGATTGAGATTTTGGGAAACAGCATCAGATGGTTGGAAAAAAAACCTTCTGATAAAATTGACCGGAGAGACCGCTTAAATGTATTATTCGCCCATATAGATGTTAATATGTTGAAATGACTTTATTTATTAAAAAGAACTTCAAATTCCGCAAATTCAATTATCGGAACTCGAAGTTCTTTTTTCATTTTGAGCCTCGAATTCTTAAGAACTTCGTATGGAATTTGCCAATTTCAATGGATGGGATTTAAGGTCCTAAGCAGATGAATTAATATCATAAAATTATATGGAATTATACATTCTGGAGGAGGTTATTTAAACGCTTCTTTTCGAAGCCCGTGTTTTTTCATCAACTTGTTTAGCTGACGCGAGCTGATGCCGGCGACCTCTGCCGTATCTTTTATTTTTCCACTTTTTTGAGAAAGGATTTCCTTAAGATACAACCTTTCGACATTTTCGACTGCTTTTCGTCTCACTTCTTCCAAAGTAAAGGAAGTGCTGACTTTTAAATGTGTAGAAGCTTCGTCGGTACCAAATAGTTCACAAGGAAAGCTTTCCGGGGTCAGCATATGCGTCGTTTCCAATATATAGGCTCGTTCCACGAGATTTTCCAGTTCTCTTATGTTGCCCGGCCACTTGTATTTATTAAACGCCTCTATTATTCGCGGATGAATGCCGCGAATTTTTTTTTGATGAAATTTGTTCATTTTTTTCAAAAATATTTCCGCGAGAAAAGGGATGTCCTCTTTTCTGTCTGTAAGGGTCGGAATCTCGATGGGGAAAACATTCAGCCGGTAATATAGATCTTTTCTGAATGTTCCTTCATCGCACATGGCTTTAAGATCCATATTGGTTGCAGCAATTATTCTCACATTCGAGCTGATGATTTCTTCCCCCCCCACACGCTCAAAGATACCATCTTGAAGCACCTGTAAAATTTTTATTTGTGACGCCGGAGAAATGGTGCCAATTTCATCAAGAAAGATGGTGCCCCCTTTAGCAATTTCGAATTTGCCGAGTTTGCGTCTTATTGCACCGGTAAAGGCCCCTTTTTCATGACCGAAAAGCTCACTTTCAATAAGGTTGTCCGGGATTGCTCCGCAGTGAACACTGATAAACTTTTCATTCATTCGATGGCTGTGTCTATGTATCAGCTTTGCCAATACCCCTTTTCCTGTTCCGGTTTCTCCAACAATCAATACAGTACTTTTGGTAGGAGCAACGGAACGCACTTTGTCAAAAACCAGCTTCATTTGCGGACTTCTAGTTTGAACAAGTTCTAACGTATCGGATTTCCAAAATTTATCCCTTAGGTAATCCAGCTCCGACTGAACGATGAGGAATTCATGTAAATTTTCAATGGTGTGTTTGACTTCTTCGGGATTAAAGGGAAAGGTCAGGTAGTCGCTGGCACCTGCTTTCACAGCGATGACGGCATCGCGAATAGTTTCCTGGGCAGCGACAACAATGACTTCAACGGATGGAGAAATATTCCAGAAACGGTGAAGTGTATCAGCGTAGCCATTGGTCGTTTCTGAACGCAATGCTTCTATGGGAACCAAAATAATATCATATCGCTTTCCACTGAGCAGTTCCAGCGCTTGTTCCAAGCGTTGTCCATGATCTATCTTGTATCCCGAGTTCAGAATCTTCCGAATGGTTTTATATTGATCTTGATTTGAGGTGATAAAAAGTATCGATTTCATTCAGATCTACGCTTGAAAAACATAAACCCATTAAAATATTTCTATATCGACAACTAGTGCGCCTTTATCGTTTTTTTTCCTATAATGTCAATAGGTGATATGATTTTAATACCATAAAACGTATTTTTTCGGCATCATGAGGATAAATAATACGATTTAAACTGTCATATTTCGATGATTCATGATTTTCTAAATATCAAAGGGGTTGAAAAATTTTTTGTCAATATTATACTAACCTTCAGGCATAACCGTTAATTCTATCCGAAGGATTGGGGAAAAATCGTTATTATGAAAAACATCGGCTTTATTTCCACGCGCTTTTCAGGCACCGACGGTGTTACCATGGAAGCCAGCAAGTGGTCGAAAGTTTTAAATCAAAAAGGGCATAACTGTTTTTGGTTTGCCGGTGAATTGGACAGAGATCCGAAAAAAAGTTTCCTGGTTCCCGAAGCCCATTTTAAATACGAGAAAAATCAGTGGATCAATGATCGAATATTCGGCCACAAAGAACGACATCATATCGTAACAGAAACAATCTATGAATTAAAAGTACTCTTAAAAAAACGAATTCAAGAATTTATTTCTCAATTTGGTCTGGATCTTCTCATCGCCCAGAATGTACTCACCATTCCGCTGCAAATTCCACTGGGAATTGCCTTAACCGAGATTATCGCTGAAACGCAGATTCCCACGATTGCCCACCACCATGATTTCTATTGGGAAAGAACACGGTTTTTCGTCAACGCAGTGGGGGATTATCTGCGAATGGCGTTTCCCCCCAACCTGTATAATATCGAGCATGTGGTGATCAATTCGGCGGCCCAAGAAGAACTGGCACTTCGCACGGGGATGTCGTCTACGATCATTCCCAATGTTCTGGATTTTGATAATCCACCGGGAATAGACGCCGGCCAAACCGCGGCTTTCCGAAACTCTTTGGACCTCGAACCGAAAGATCATATCATATTGCAGCCAACCCGCATTGTCCAGCGTAAAGGAATCGAGCATGCCATTGAATTGATTGAAAGCCTTAACGATCCTCAATACAAGCTGGTTATTTCCCACGAAGCCGGAGACGAGGGGTACGAATATTCGGAATGGCTCATGGAAACCGCACGGGCACGAGGCGTCGATCTGCGGCTGGTGAAAACGCGGGTATCGGATCCGCTGAATTCTCAATCGGGCACCAATTCGAACCCTTCGCTGTGGGATATTTATCCTCATGCCGATTTTATTACCTACCCCAGTCTTTACGAAGGATTCGGCAACGCGTTTCTTGAAGCCGTCTATTTTAAAAAGCCCATACTGATCAATCGATACGCAACATTTATCAGAGACATCGAGCCCAAGGGGTTTGACTTGATCGTTATGGACGGATTCCTCACCAAAAAAAATGTTCAACAGGTCAAAGAGGTTTTAAATTCGCCTCAGACAAAAGAGAAAATGGTCAATCATAATTATGAAACAGCCAAACGCCACTATTCCTACGCGCTATTGCGCCGCTGGTTAAGCGCCATTTTGATAAATTTCTTTGGCATTGATAAATAAGTGCACGGTTTAAGATGGCGCTCTATACGGTTTATCTGCTTGGGTCTACTCTCGAACGATGAATCTTGATTTGACGCTTTCGGCGCCGAAGAACGCTTTTGTAAATCTTTCCGCATGCTTTTCATCATAGGCTTTACATGAGAATATATTGATATAGACGGTTCTTTTATATTCTGAAAAGTGGCCGACAATGGAACTGGTTTCAATGAATTGAACCAGTGAATATCCTTTGGTATGGAGTTGATTTTCACCGAAATACGGCGTAATCGGATCTCCATAGGGTTTCATCCCCAGCAGGTCACATAGTTCTGTTGCATACCTGCGGATCATTTTTTCGTTTGAAATTGCTGTTGGATCACATTCATAAAGATCCAAAATCAGCTCCCATCCAAATTTGGTTTCAGAGGACATGCCGAAAATTCCTTCAATTAAGTTGAGAAATTCTTTTATTTTAAACGGTTTTTAAAAAATTGAGGAAGATGAAACGATCCGATATGGATGCCGGGGTTGTAGTAAGTCGTTTCAAGGGAAACTTCGTTGACTTTGGTTTGAATCTCATCAGAACGGATGTTTTTGGGGTTAATGCTCTCCGAGCAGAAAACCGATGAAAAGAGGCCTCCGATATACGTTGGAACACAATAGACATAAAAAGCAACATGGGTAAAAATGTTCCTCAAAACCTTATGAGCCTGTTTCTGCTCATCGGCTTGTATCTGAAGTGAACCGGTCTGCCGGACCATGATGCCGTTGGAATTCAACCGCTGGTGAACCTGAACATAAAACTTTTCAGAAAAAAGAACTTGGGCGGGGCCTATGGGATCCGGAGAATCAACGATAACCACGTCGTAGGCATCATCTGTTTTTTCAACATATCCGGCCCCGTCGGCAAAGATAATTTTCGCTCGTTTGTCTTCAAAGGCGCCGTTATTGATGGAAGGAAGATATTTTTTGGAAAAATCGACCACGTTCGAATCGATTTCAACCATGACCGTTTTTTCCACCTGAGGATGGCGCAGAACTTCGCGAAGAATACCACCGTCCCCACCGCCGATGATCAGCACCTGTTTGGGATCCGGATGGGCCAGCATCGGAACATGGACCATCATTTCATGATAAAAAAACTCGTCTTTTTCAGTGGTCTGTACGATTCCGTCCAAAAGCAACATCTTGCCGTACTCATGGGTATCCACCAGTTGAATGTGTTGAAACTCGCCATTTTCCTCATAAAGGACCCTTTTTATGCGATAGCGCGTTTCAATATTTTTCCATTTTTCTTTCACCCATTGAACGTGTTGCGTCATCCCAGGATCCCCCGCTTGATTTCCTGAATTTCGGTTCTTTTAGGCTGGAATCCTTGCTCCAGTATCGGAAGGGCTAGGTATGGATCAATCGTGCCGCATACAAAAATATCGATAGCCGCATATTCATATTCCGGCCAAGTGTGTATGCTCATATGGGATTCTTGTAAAATGGCTACGCCTGAAATGCCGCCGTTGGGTGAGAAGGCATGAAGATCAATGCCGAGCAAGGTTGCCCCGCACGTTTCAATGGCTTTGATAAGGATTTCCCGGATACGTGACGAATCGGTCAAGTGCCTGGCATGCCAAAGTTCTATCAAAAGGTGAATGCCGGCATACTTCAGCGCCCCGTCACGTATGCAAAACTCCTTTATGTCTTCCGTCTTTTTTGCAGCTGTCAGAATTTTCATCAACGTCCATAAATCCTCCTTTAAGTACTTTTTAATTCAAGCCTATTTCTATTAATTCAACTTTTTTTTTTATACAAGAAAATAATGCATTTTATGATGCATTCAATGAAATTTTAAGCGCATCACAGCCTGAAATACCTTAAACGGCCGTTTTGTAAAAAAGCCTAAGCGATTAAAATCCCTTCGATGGTAAGGGTTCGCCTTTTTCATCCCATCCGCGTTCTTTATAATATTCGGATAGAAGCTGTTTCATTTGATCTTCGGTAATAATTTTATTGGTTTCAGGCAGCGCTTCTCTAAAAAATCTTCGTGGGATGCAATCATCTTCTGGCGTGAGACCTTCTCTTAAATTAAACCGTCTGATGTTGTCAAGAATGTCACCGGCAATGGTTCGCATTCCTTGAGCGGTGAGATCCATGCCGGTTGTTGTTCGAATTATGGCGGAAAGTTCATCCCACTGGTAAAGATCCCGATAAAAGCGGCACAAAATCAGGGCATCAAAAATCGTCAGACGGTCTTCCCATTCTGTAAACATTTTGGCCTTTCCGTCGATCCGGTCAGGTTCGATGAGCCCGGCCAGTTCGGGTTTGTAGAATGTGGCGCGAAGGTGGCAGGCGCCTCTGGCTGATGTCCCATAAGCCAGACCCATTCCTTTCAGCACCCGAGGGTCATAGCCTGCCGGCTCGAGGCCTTTGACATGAATGGCTTGATCTTCCATGTTCCAGGCTTTGGCCGCATATTTGATTCCTCTGGCCAGTACATCGCCGATACCGCGACGCCGGGCGGTATCATCTAAAAGCCTTGCCACGGCATCGACCTGGCCATAGTCCAGCGTCTCATCGATTTTTCCTTGTCGGGAGGCTTCGATGGCCAATGCCGCCAGATTGCCTCCGCTGATCGTATCCATGCCGAGGCGATCGCAGATATCATTTAAATAAGCGATTTCCTCGATGCTGTCGATTTCACAAAGACCGCCGAATGCGTAAATAGTTTCATATTCCGGCCCTTCGACCTTAAGTCCTTTGTGCCTTCCATTTTTGACGGTGGAGAGTCGACCGCAGGCCATAAAACATTTCAGGCAGGCATGGGGTTGGACATCGCATCTTTCATGAAGGGCCCGGGCATTGATTTTATCGGCATGTTCAAATTGCCCCTTTTTCCAGTACCGGGTGGGGAATCCGCCGGCCTTGTTCATGATATCCACCAACATGGGCGTACCCATGCTTTTGTATGCTTTTACGCCGGCATCGTCTTTTGACCGCTGTGCTATGGATTTGGCGAAAGTTTTCATCCCATCGACGTCGGCAAATTCCTTTTTCCGGTTTCCCCAAAAGGCAAAGGCTTTGATATTTTTTGAACCTGCGACCGCCCCAACACCGGTTCGGCCCGCACTGCGCCAGTAATCGTTTTCGAGGACCGCAAAACTGACCTTGTTTTCGCCGGCCGGTCCGATACAGACCACCCCGCACCTTTTCGCGTCCGGACGATGTTGTTTGATCCACGCCTTGACGCGGTCTTCTGTTTCATATGTGTCTTTTCCCCAGAGATCATCAGCCGGATGGAACCACACTTTTTCTTCTCCAATCTCTATCCAGACAGGGCTTGGGGCGGCACCGCCGATCATGACGGCATCGAATCCCGTAGCACTCATGTGGTCGGCGACGGTTCCTCCTGAATAAGATTCGGAGAAAAAGCCGGTCTGGGGAGACTTGGTGAATACCCCGTGACGGCAGGAGCCCCAGATCGCGCTCCCGGTCAACGGACCGATGGCAAATATCAAATGATTTTCAGGGCTCAACGGATCCACGCCCGGCGGATTGTGGCGAAGCAACAGATCGGTGGCGAGCCCTCTTCCGCCCAGATTGGTTTTCAAAATAAAGTCATCTATTGGCGCGATGCGATACATTTCTTTATTCAAATTAATTTTTAGAATTTTTCCATAAAATCCGTACATGCTCATCCTCTTCATTTTTTAAACAAAAATCCTGGCCAAGGGGCCGTTCCAGAAGAAATTTGCTTTACTGAGTGTTCGTTTTAGAAAATCAGAAATAGGAATTGGAAAATAGATAACTGCGTATGGACGTAAATATAATTAGAAGATGAGGAGGTTAGGAAGTTAGAAGTTTGGAAATCACGTAAATGTGCTGACCTTCTAATCTTCTTGCTTTCTTATTTTTCGAAATATTTGTGTTCATTCGTATTCATCCATGCTTTCCTCTTTCCTTTTTGCTCTTTTCTATTAGGAACTTACAGCCCCAGATAAGCGGTTTTGATATGGGGATCCTGCAGCAATTTGTCGGCCGGGCCTTCCATGGCAATACGGCCGTGTTCCAGTACATACCCGCGATCGCTCAAACTCAAAGAATGTTTTACATCCTGTTCCACCAGCAGTACAGTGGTGCCTTGATCGGCAATTTTTCGAACCGTCCGGAAAATATCTTTGATTAAGATGGGAGCGAGACCTAAGGATGGCTCATCGAGCATCAACAACTTCGGACGGGCCATAAGCCCACGACCTATGGCAACCATCTGCTGTTCTCCTCCGGACAAGGTCATGGCCAACTGGGATTCTCTTTCTTTGAGCTTTGGTAATAAAGAATAGACATCTTCCATGGTTGCCGCCATATTTTTTTCGGCACGGCTGTTGTAGGCCCCGATGATCAAGTTGTCTTTCACGGACATTAAGGTAAAGAGCCGTCGTCCCTCAGGTACCTGAATAATGCCGCGCTCAACGATTTCTTCGGGAGGAGCGGTTTGAATGGGAGCATTTTCAAACACAATTTTCCCTTTTGACGGATTTATCAATCCGGAAATGGTTTTTAAAAGCGTAGATTTACCGGCGCCGTTGCCGCCGATGATGCTGACCACTTCACCTTCTATGACTTCAAGAGAAAGATCAAAAATAACCTGAACATCTCCATAAAACACATCGATATTTTTCACCTCAAGAAACGACATATTCATCTCCCAGATAGGCTTTGATCACATTTTCGTTCGAGGCAACCTCTTGAGGAGAACCTTCGGCGATTTTTTTCCCAAAATGAATCACCACGATCCGGTCCGATAGGGCCATAATGGCACGCATGATATGTTCAATCACGAAAATAGTGATTCCCTGATCGCGAAGATTTTTAATAATTTGAACCATTTCATCCACTTCGGCGGGTCTTAGGCCGGCCATCACCTCATCGAAAAGCAATAATTTGGGTTCGGTGGCCAGGGCACGGGCAATTTCAAGACGTTTGAGTTCGGCAATGGTCAGGTTCCCGGCTCTATCATCTTTTTTGTTCTCAAAGGAAAGCAGTTTTAAGACTTCCAGGGCTTTTTCTTCAGCGGCAGCCGCCTTATCCCTGGTGGCAAAACTTCCCACCATCACATTGTACAGCACACTTTTGGATCTGAAGGGCTTGACGATCTGAAAGGTCCGGGCCAGACCGTTTTTACAAAGGTTCCAGGGCTTAGCCCCGTTAATTTTATTGCCGGCGAAAAAGATGTCGCCTTTTGTCGGGGTATAGACCCCTGCAATGCAATTGAAAGCCGTGGATTTTCCGGCACCGTTGGGACCGATCATGCCCAGGATCTCTCCTTTTTTTATGAAGAGGCTCAAGGCGTCCACCGCTCTCAGTCCACCGAAATCCTTTACAAGATCGTTGATTTCAAGAATATTCATGTCCGGCCTTTTCTTGGGGAGCTTGTTGGAGAATTTTGTCAAGAATCTTATTGTAAGCATTCAGCAGCGGTTCCTGCAAACCACGGGGTTGAAAGATCATGACCAGGACAAGAACCATACCGAAAATGATCAGATGAAGCCCCGGCAGGGTTGAACCGAAGTAAATCCGTGAAAAATCGCTCACCGGCCGAAGAAGCAGGGCGCCCAGAATAGGTCCGGCTATGGAGCCTCTTCCCCCGATGAGTGCGATAAAGGCGATTTCAAAGGAAAGATCCAAGGACATGACGCTTTTTGGATAGATGTAGAGAGTAAATTGTGCGTAAAAGGTCCCGGCCAGCGCCGTTAAAAAGGAGCTCATGGCCATGGCGATGAGCTTGGCCCGCGCGACATTGACCCCCAGCGACATGGCGGCTTCGGGTTCCTCCCCCCCTGCATTCAAAAAATAACCCAGTTTGGAGCGTGAAATAAAATAGGTGAAAGCGATAACACCGATGAGCATCACCAGAATAATATAATAGTACGGCTCTTTTGTGTTAAACATGAAGTTGACGAATCCAGTATGCGTGGGAGGGATCTCCAACCCCCTGGGCCCTCGAATATTTAATGGGCCGAGGGTTTCGATGTTTTCGAACATGACGCGAATCCCTTCGCCGAAAGCAATGGTCGCCAAAGCAAAATAGGCCCCGCGCATTTTAAATGTGGGCAGACCGATGAGGATCCCCACAATGCCGGCTAAAAATCCGCCGACGATCATGCCTAGCCAGGGACTGATACCGTACTGAAGGGACAGGACAGTGGAGGTATAGGCACCGATACCGACAAATGCGGAATGACCCAGCGGAAGAACGCCGGCAAAACCGCCCACCAGATTCCAGCTCGTCGTCAGGTAGGCATAGAAAAAGAGCAAACAGATAATATGGAGATACGTCGGACTTCGAAGTACCAGCGGTATCCCAAAGGCAACAACCCCCAGTAAAATAAGCGCCGATGTGTTTATCGTTTTACGCGTCATACCCTTTCCTGTTCAATTAGAAGCCCTATCAAAAAAGTCTTTTCGTCCGATATCGGCGTTGAGCCCTCGTCTCAATCTCGACCGAAAATCCTAATTTTGAGATGGCTTCCAGTTTATGCCTACCAGTCGTATTTTACACCAAACAGTCCTGAAGGCTTAACGAAGAGGAACACCAGAAAAAGACCGTACACAATTGCTTCCGCCCAAGTGGCGGTCATAAACATGGGCGCGACCGATTCAATCAGGCCAATGATAATTCCTCCGATAATGGCGCCGCCGATACTGCCCAATCCCCCGAGCACCACAATGATGAATCCCTTGATATCGAAGAGCACACCGACGGAAGGGAAAATATTATAAAAAGGTACCAGGGTGACTGCGGAGATACCGACAATCGCCGTACCGATGCCAAAAGCGATGTTGTAGATTTTAAACTGATTAATGCCCATGAGGCTGGCGGCTTCACGGTCAAGACTCGTGGCGCGGATGGCCCTGCCCGTCCGTGTTTTTTGCAAAAACCAGTAAACGGCTATCGCAGTGATCACCGCGGTGACAAACCCCCAGAGTTTTGGGACGGATATCAACATATTCCCGATGTCCAGCATTTTTCCTCTCAGCGGGTTGTTTTGAATGCCGCGGTATTGCGGGCCGAATATCAGTAATGTCAGGTTGTCCAGGATGTACCAGATGCCGGTGGTGACGATAATGACCGTAATCGGCTCACGAACATCCTTTTCAGCCTTGAATATGGGTTTGATGACGATGTCCTGAAGATAATACCCGAAAAAGTACATGACCGGAACGACGATAATCAGCGAAAGATATGGATGCACCCCTGTATATATGAGGACCCAATACGCGACATACATACTCACCATGATCAGGGATCCGTGTGCAAAGTTAATCACCTTGAGGACACCGAAAATCACGGTCAGGCCCAAAGCGGTCAGTCCGTAAATCGATCCCATACAAATACCGTTAAGTATACTTTCGAAAATATAATTCATATCCGCGTCTCGATTACAAGCTATGGAGAAGAGAGCGCCGTTTGGCCAACGACGCTCTCATTTGAATAAACATGGCGTCGATTATTTGTTGGGCATTGGAAATACCGGTGTATATCCGGCGCGCCGCGCGCTTTTGGGCCATACCGTAATTCGTTCCAGACCTTTGCCGATATCGTTAATCTGGACCATGACCAAAGACGCATTCTTGTTCTGGCCGTTCTTGTCAAACTCAACCGAATTATAGCCGACGATCATGCCGGGCCCGCTGGTCAAGTGTGTGGTGGCCAATGCTTCTCGAATTTTGGCCGGATCTAAAGAGCCGGCCCGTTCCAAGGCATCTTTGAGGACATACATGGCCAGATAAGCGTCCACGGATTCACCGGCCAGGTTGTATCCGTATTTGGCTTTAAATTTGGCATTGGCTTCTTTGGCGCCCGGTTTATTGACATCGGTTTCCCATTCGACAATATCGAAGAGATACCGGGCATTCTTTCCCGTTGCCTTTAAAAAGGAAGGATCCGCATGCCCGCCGCCGCTGGCGATAACAGCCTTGAGCTTTACCTTGTACGATGCCAACGTATTGGTTAAAAGGATCGCATCAGCGGCATTGGATACCAGCATCAACACATCGGGCCTGGCGCGTCGAATCTTTTGAACCACCGGACTCAGATCCGTGGCTGTGGAAGGATACGGTTCGTCCAGGACAACCTTATATCCGCCTTTCTTCGCCAGGATTTTCCATTGGCTCGCAAATCCTTGGCCCCAATCGCCGTTTTCATAAACAAAGGCCAGTTTTTTCACCGGTGTTTTAAACTCTTTTTCCATATCTTTGAGAAATGCAAACTGGTCGCGGGTCCACCAACTGTCTTTTGCTGCAATTCTGAATACATTTTTGAAACCCTGCTCCGTGATTTTATCGGCAACGGAAACCGGAACGATGAACGGAATGCCGTAACGTTCCGCCACCGCCGTTGTCGGATAGGTCACCGCAGAGTTCCAGCAGCCGGTCAATACATTTACTTTTTCAGTGTTGATCAAACGTTCGGCTTCGGCCACGCCTCTTTCCGGCTTGGATTCGGAGTCAGCGTAAATCATCTCGAGTTTTGCGCCGCCCAATGACTTGATGCCGCCGGCGGCATTGATCTCTTCAACCGCCATTTCACGGGCCTGTTTTCCCTGTTGGCCCACCGATGCCGAGGGTCCTGACAGCGGGATAATGTTCCCGACCTTGACCACGTTTTCCGCCGCTGCCGGTGCGGGCAACACGAAAAAGGCGGCCACAAGCGCCAGGGTTGAAAAAAACACGGTTAATTTCCCCATAAATTTACTGTCAACTTTCATTGATTGCTCCTCCTTTTGTTCATAGTGGTTAATTTATTTTCGAGCATAGACGTTAAATAAGGCTGCCGTAGGAAAAGAACGTCATATCATCAGGGATCCCGGTATTTAGAACGTCCTGCATTATATGATCTGCTCTGTTTGGATCAACTCTTACCACCAGCAAAGATAATCCGAGGTGTTTGTCGTAGTGAATTTTGGAATCAAAGATTCCCAGATTTAACTGCGCGATGCCATGAATGATGTTATGAAATACATCCTTATCGACGGATGAAAAGGTCTTTTCAAAGATCAGGTAACTGTAAGCAGGGTCCAGTGACCGTTTGATCTTCTCAAAAACCGGGGAATGAGGCTTGGATGCTTTTTTCATTTTATTTTGAAATAAACCCGAGGCCTTCTTCTAAAATGGCCAGGCCCCTATTCAATTGTTCGTCTGTGATAACCAGCGGCATTAGGGTTCGAATAACGTTCCCGAAGTTGCCGCAGGACAATAAGATCAACCCCTTGTCATGACAGAATTTGACCAGCGCCTTGGCTTTATCTGCTGCGGGTTCTTTGGTCTGCCGGTCTTTCACCAGTTCCATGGCGAGCATGGGGCCTAATCCGCGGACTTCTCCGATAAATTCGTATTCACGTTGAAAGGCATCAAAATGTTTCCGCACCTTTTTGCCCAGATCTTTAGACGTTTGAAGCAGATTTTCCTGTTCAAAAATTTCCATGACCGCAAGACCCGCTGCGCAGGCGACCGGGTTGCCCCCGTAAGTACCGCCCAACCCAAACGGGTGAACCGTTTCCATAATTTCCTTTTTCCCCACCACTGCGCTCAGCGGCATTCCAGCCGCAAGACTTTTGGCGACCGTCACAAGGTCAGGCGCCAGATTCCAGTGTTCTATGGCAAACATCTTGCCGGTGCGTCCCATGCCGGTTTGAATTTCGTCGGCGATAAACAGAATTCCGTAGTCGCTGCATATGTTGACCAGTTTAGGAAAATACTCCGGCGGCGGCGTGATAAAGCCGCCTTCGCCCATTATCGGTTCCGCGATAACGGCCGCTGTTTTTTCAGCAGCGACATGACTGATAAAAAACTCTTTGAGATGATCCGCGCATACGACATCACAGCCGGGATACGCCAGGCCGAACGGGCAGCGATAACAATAGGCATAGGGCATCCGGTAAATTTCAGGGGCAAATGGGCCGAATCCGAACTTATACGGCTTGACCTTGCTGGTGAGGGTCATGGTTAAGAGTGTGCGGCCGTGGTAGCCGTTTTCAAAGGCAATGACGGCAGGTCTTTCGGTATAATATCGAGCGATTTTGACGGCATTTTCAACCGCTTCAGCCCCGCTGTTGATAAAAAGGGCTCTTTTCTCAAAAGATCCCGGCGTTGCATTGCATAACTTCCGGGCCAGTTCCACCGGTTGTGCATACGGCATCACCATAAAACATGTATGGGTGAATTTTTCCGCCTGATCCTTGATGGCTTTAATCACCTTGGGATGAGAATGCCCGACATTCATCACACCGATACCGCCGGCAAAGTCGATGAACTCTTTGCCCTCCACATCCCGGATCAGCGCGCCCTTGGCTGATTCTACGTAGCTGGGTGTTATACTCCCGTGGCCGGAGGGTATATATTGGGCCCGTATTTTCCCCAGATTTTCATTGGTAACATGCGCCATTAGAATACTCCTTGCTTGATGGTTGCGTAAGCAGTTTGTTTTATTGAACGGTATTTCTATTTTTCTCGATTCAAAGCAATATCTGTTCCAATGGTTGCATGCATAAAGACAATATAAGAGATTCGAATGGGTTGAGCGTTTTGATGCAGAGATATGGTTTGACGGGATTGATTCATTTATGAATCAAAAAATGATGCAAAATCGCGCCGGGTAAGCCATTGTGGAATGATGCATAATTGAATCATAATGCATTTATTTTAAATTCATTCATAACAGAGAATTAAACACTTTTTTGATTCATTATTGAATCGTCTTTCGGTATAGACCATGTTTTTTAAGTTTGCGAACGATGCTGGGTTGGCTGATTTTCAGGAACCGCGCCATTTCTCTGGTGGTCCGGCAGCATCTCATGGCATGTTGCAAAATATCCTTTTCCAGGTTCAGCATCTGACCGGTGAGCCCTTTTTCCTGGGATGAATCATCCACTGAAGTCGTAAAGGCGCACATGCCTGATGGAAGACCCTGATAGATAACCTCATCAATAAAATGAGTTTCGCTCATCAAGACCGCTTTTTTAATCATGTTTTTCAATTCACGAACATTTCCGGGAAACGGATAAGCTTGCAATAATTTAAGGGCATCCGGAGAGATCCGCCGATTTAACCCGTATGTTTTTCCATATTCTTTCATATAGAAACTCACCAGTTCAAAAATATCGTCAATTCTTTCCCGAAGCGGTGGAATTCGTATGGTAAAGGTATTGAGCCGAAAAAAGAGATCCCTTCGGAACCGTTTTTCTTGAACCAGACCTTCTATGTCACGATTTGTAGCGGCAATTATCGTGCAATCAATTTTCTTTGCTTTAAGGCCTCCCAGACGCATAACCTCATGATCATCCAAGTATTTCAATAATTTTGCCTGGAGAGAATGCGGTAAATCCCCGATCTCGTCGAGAAAAAGGGTTCCTTCGTGGGCCAGTTCAAAAAGGCCGGCTTTTCCTTCCTGCCGGGCGCCGGTAAATGCACCTTTTTCATAGCCGAAAAGTTCGGCTTCTAAAAGGTATTCCGGTAAGGTGGCACAGTTGATCTGAATGAAAGGTTTCTTGTTTCGATGGCTGTTCTTATGTATGAATTTGGCCAAAAGCCCTTTGCCGGTTCCGGATTCTCCCAGAATCAATATATCCGATGCTGAAAGATGGGCCAGCTTTAAGGCGAGGTGCAGAACTTGGCGCATCTTTTTATCTTCAGCGACAATCTCCTGATCTTTTAATTCCAAAAGGCTGAGTTCAGCCAGTTTATCCTTATATTTCTCCGTCACCATTCGGGAATTTTCAAGCTGTTTCTGGATGGCGTTCAATTGGGTCATATCCCGCTCATTGACCACCACAAGAAAGATATGACCATCATCATCAAAAGCGGGTGTGCCGGTGGCCAGCAAAAGCTTTTCCGTTCGTTTTATTTTTTGGATGACACTGACCTGGCGTTTGGTTTCAAGCACTTCCAAGGTTACCGAACGATCAAACAGACCGCCTTCTACAAGATCGATCACGTTTTTGCCGATGATATCCGTTGCATGAATCCCATTCAATTTTTCAGAGGCTTCGTTGATGTCAATCACTTTGCCTTGTCCGTCGCAGACCCATATTCCATCATGGGACGCTTTAAAAATGGTTTTCAGCTGCTGATTCAGGTAACTGCTCGACGCCAGCTTGTCCGGCGAAATTTTAAATTGCTTCATATCCTGGAAATTACAAACGGTCCCCAATATTTTCTTTCCCCGGCGAATCAGGGTAATATTGAGCACCATATCGAGCTTTTCTCCGATAACATGGTGCCCCCATTTGGGCGTGCCGGTTTTCAAGCATTCTAAGACCTGTGGACCGGTGATAGGGAGCAGTTCTGAAATATAAACGCCGTTGTGCTTTTTGGCACTGCAACCCAGTATTTTTTCAGCCTGAGGATTGATATAGGCAATGGTTCCCGACACATCCGTTGCAATGATGCCGTTTGACGTTGCATTGAAAATCAGGTCATATGTTATACTTTTGTCCATGGTCATACATCTTAAATGATATTTGAATGGTTTTACACGTCAATATTTTATAATATTTTCCGGTTCCCGGGTCAAGGCCGGGCTTGACCTTTACTATACATGTGAATATTATCTAATTCACTTATGTCGAAAGGGGAAAAGATGCGGAAACAGAAAAATTCCAGAGGCTGTTTTCTGTGCGGACTTGAGAATGAATTATCGCTGAAAATGAAATGGTACGAAGATCAACAGACGCGGCAGGTGCGGTCCACGGTGACGGTTCCGGATCATTTCAACGGCTATCCGGGAGTGGTTCACGGGGGGATTGTTTCGGCAATACTGGATGAAACATCCGGACGCGCCGTCATGTTGAAAAACGGCGAGGATGCATTAATGGTGGCGCTGAAGCTGGAAGTAACGTTTCGCCGTCCGACCCCGACCAATACGTCGCTTACGGTTACCGGCTGGGTGATCAAGCAGTCCTCAAGCCGGGCTCAGGTCGCCGCAGAGATCCGGCTTCCCGATGGAACCCTTACCGCCGAATGCAAAGCCGTCGTCGTTCGTCCGCCCCGGGAAATACTTGACAAATGGGAAAATGAAAAACCTTATTGGAAGGTTTATGATGATTGAACAATTCACTTTTAATATATTATTTTGGATGGAATCGGCTAAAGGCGAAAATGTTTGTGTCGGGTTTTATCTAACGTGTTAAGGAGGCTTTAAATGCAAATTTTGGTTCTTTATTTTTCTAAGGGCGGCAACACCAAAAAACTGGCTGAAGCGATCTTTAAAGGGATTGAAAGTGTCGAAGGCGTTAACGGCATATTAAAACATACCGATGATGTCACCAAAGAGGATTTTGTTTCATCAAGCGGAGTGATTGCCGGTTCCCCAGTCTATTTCGGGGTCATGGCGGCCCAGCTCAAAAAGATTTTCGACGAATTTGTGGGCATTCGGAAAAAAATGGAGGGCAAGGTCGGTGCTGCCTTTGCAACATCCGCAGATCCTTCGGGCGGAAAGGAAACCACAATGATGTCCATTATCCAAGTCATGTTGATTTACGGGATGGTGATTGTGGGGGATCCCCTGTCCGCTACCGGACATTTTGGGACGGCCTGTGTCGGTGCGCCGGACAGCGGCAATCTTGAAAATGGTATGAAACTGGGACAGAGGGTGGCGAAACTGGCAAAAAAACTCGGAGATTAAGAAAAACGGCATTTTATAATGATACCGGGTTCCGAACCTGAATATCACGAGAAGCTATCTCAAAAAAGTCTTTTCGTCCGATGTCGGCGTTGAGCCCTCGTCTCAAGTCCTCGACATACTTGAGTATGCGTGTCGAAGATCCCGCTAACAGACGGGGCGAGTTGATCCTCAGCCTTGCGTTTTTGTCCCGACGATCTTGGGCGGGAGATCTCGACCGAAAATCCTAATTTTAAGATAGATTTTAAAGGCGCTGTCAAGCGCAGGCCGAAATATATTGTTTGAGGAAAATAAAATGAAAGGAATTTTTCTGAGATGGTTGATTCTGACATTTTCAATCATGGCGACATCATATATGATTGATGGGATTCAGGTCACCGGCTTTTTATCCGCATTTTTTGCCGCCGCTATTTTGGGAATACTGAATGCTTTTTTTCGACCGATCCTGTTCATATTGACCCTCCCGGTCAATATCCTGAGTCTGGGGCTTTTTACCTTTGTGATCAACGCTGTGATGCTGATGATGGTTTCCGCCGTGATAACCGGTTTTAAAGTTCACGGATTCTGGTCTGCCGTGTTTGGATCGCTTTTAATCAGTTTGGTCAGTTGGCTTCTAACATCTTTTATCAGTGAACGGGGAACGGTTCAGTATATTGATTTAAAACATGTCGGACGCAACCGATGGGAATGATAACGGCGGGTCCGGAGGCTTTTCCAACAAATTAAATCCTTCTTATCCTGTTACCCAAATTACTCAGTATGTAATGCATGTAATAGTAAATGTGGTATTCATTTCATAAAGATTTTATGCGCACCCAAATAGTTATCGATAACTATCTGAAATATAAGGAAACAAAAAAACCTTCTCGATTTTGCATGATTTTTGCATAATTTCTACAATAAACTTTTGGCGTTTTAAATAACCCAACTTCGATATTTTTCTGCAATTGATTTTCGGCGACTTCCTTCTAAATGTCACCGGGAAACTCGGGAGACGATCCAAATTTAGCCTCTGATAAAAGGATTCTTCCCAAAAGGAAGCTTCAGAGAAACGTACGATTCCGATTATTCAAACGAACACCGGTATTCATGGCGTGGTTTACCATGAGCGGTGGGTGTTATCTGAGGAAAGATATGAAAAAGAAATATATAGGAGCACTTGTGCTCCCATTCCTTTCTATATTTGGGTTCATTGTTGTTTCGGCAATTGCCGGTGCTGAATCCAGGACTTTAATCTCTGACCTGATCCCCGTTCCGGAGCCTGCCAGCATTCTCTTGTTGGGTGTTGGTTTGGTCGGTCTGGCTGGATTAGGGCGCAAAAAGCTTAAAAAGTAGCGTACCATGAAGACGCCATGGCCAGCAACTGACGATAGGCGCCTATGTGTTGACCGGCGTCAATTTTCCTATGATAAACATATTCCGGAGCGAAGATCCGGCAAGGAGAGGAGACGCAAATTCGACGGACGTCTGGAATCGAGTCAATCCGAATAGTTAAATGCTATCCCAAGGGGCGGAGTCCGATAGGATTCCGCCTTTTTAATAGTTAAGGAATTCGAATATCCGCAAAGCTCCATCCATTCAATGATATCAAATGCTTCAAAATACCTTTCTCCATATTCCGGGTATCGGGATTAAAAAAGAAGAACACTTATGGAACATCGGCATTTTTAATTGGGATCTTTGCACCAAAACTGGCGATTCAAGTTTTTCGCTAAAGAAAATGGGAACAATGGCCGACTGCCTCCGGGAATCAAAAACTCAGATGGCTTCGCTGAATCCAAACTACTTTGCCGAACGTATGCCGGCGAGTCATCACTGGCGCTTTTTCCCAGAATTTAGAGATGTCACCGCCTACCTTGACATTGAAACGACAGGATTGAGTCGTTATGATGAAGCCATCACCACCATTGCACTCTATGACGGAAAATCGATTTTTCATTATGTTAAAGATCGAAATTTGGATGATTTCCCAGAGCAAATCAAACGATACAAAGTCATCGTGACCTATAACGGAAAATGTTTCGATGTTCCCTTC
>JBAUWG010000585.1:0-13620 GCA_049583675.1 Desulfobacterales bacterium
GATATGATGTAGGACCTCCATTCCATCCATCCCTGGCATTTTCAGATCCAAAAACACCAAGCTGAACGAGCTCTCTTGAAGTTTTTGCAATGCCTCCTCGCCATTCACGGCTGTCTGGACCGGTATATCCAACGTCTCGAGAGAGTGAGACATGGTCAGAAGGATGTTTTTTTCGTCGTCCACGACTAAAATAGATCTCTTTTCCATATGTTCCTCCTATCGAGTCACCGTTAGGGGGAAATGAGTTAGCTGCCTTGACTTGCAGTATATACCCCATAGATCACTTTCAAATAACATAATTGAGCGACATTTTCTCACCAGCTGCAGCAGATATAACTAAACATAGCAACAGTCGTGCCATAAATTCAAAATATGTATTTTCAATAAATTATATGATATATATGGTATACTCCTCTTAAAATTTTAAAGATCGGGATAAAAATAACCTTGTATATTTCAAGGATAGCGGAAATAAAAAAGATCCTTATATTACAAACCGCTCTATCAGATATCAAACTATCCTAAGCATACCAAAGAGACAAAAAATACTATCTCAAAAACATGGCTATTCTCAAGAGGAATTAAGGAGAATTTTCGAAGATTAGCTTCACAATATGAAAAATGGCAAACCCAGTCCTATATCATTCGCTATAACGGAGGCGGCGTGAGTCGAACCAAAAAATAAAAAAATCTTTGTTGTATTAGATCTGACTTATTAAAATGGCGGTTATAAACAATCTCATCCAATATAATGCTTTCAGCCGTTTGTCTTTATAAGATAATATTTGCAGATCACAACCTGAATCAAACCTGTAAGAAGAATAATATTCTATAGAAATCATGCCTTTTAAGACCTGAGATACCTTGCTAGTACCTAATCTTACATAAGATTGAGATAGTTATAGAGGTATCTCGAAAATAATGCTCATTGAATTGCTATGACAACCCGCTCTAAAATTCTTTTTTATGCATGCCAAATTGCTGTGATATATTCAACTCCAGGTGGCAGGTGATGATGTGATATCCATTCCAGATCGCAGCTCCTGCCGTTATTGTGATTTCTAATCGGTATCAATGCAAATATAAAACCCCATCTCTCTGTCTGAGAAACGGGGTTCAATGTTGCCGCATATGCTCTTCCTTTTTGTAAACCCTGACGTTGCATAAACAACATGGCAAAAAGGGGGGGTATTTATACGAGTTTCAAACGAAAATCATCGAAAACCCCCATTTTTGATTTCCGACCCATGGTGGATTCAAAGGATCGGGTCAATCTGATGCCATGTTTTTTGCCCTTCGGGAAAGCCGGAGTACTACAGATCCTGCGTTGCCAAGGGTTCGCAGTCCCGCCAGCGGCGGGACGGCTTCACCCTTGGCGCCTTGGCTCTGAAGTCCTCCAACTTTTGCAACGATAAGGTAAAGTTAAAGCAATTAATTGGAATTGGTATATTTTTTACACATATTTGACCTAACATGTCAAGACCATTGCAAAGAGGATTTAAGAAAGAGAATCGAATGTGGATTTGCACAGAAAAATATGCACCGCTGCAGATGTTTTTGTGCACGAATTTGCGATGCCGCCGTTATTTCGCGGCGATCAAACATGGCTGGATTTGAGCCTCTGGGCGGATGATGCCGGGAACCTGCCGGCGGCAGACAAGCTTGCCCCATTTTGACTATACAATATGTATCGGTTTTTTTATTGACAAATAATTGTCCCTTTGCCATAAAATGGCACACATAGCGTAAATTCTTATCTCTTTTTAATAAAGGGGTGAGACCTGCTTTAAGAGATCAAATCCTCGTTGAAAATTTGTCATTGGAAATTGACCATTCAGGCGCGCACGCCAATGCGAAATGTATTACAGGCAAACACGTTCAATAACCACTCTTAGAAATACCGCCCATCACGCAACGGGTTGAGGACGCTTACGCACGCGCTTTACTGCCATCCGGCACAGGATCGCCCCTGCGCCGTCAAATATGATCAACCTGATGACATTAAGGGAAAAACATGCCTGACATCATGGAAAAGGCCCAAGCGGTTTTACAAAAAGTCTTTGGCTTTAAAGACTTTGTATCCCTTCAACCGGAGATCATCGCCCAAGTCATGGCCGGCAAAAATGCCTTGGTTATCATGCCCACCGGCGGCGGCAAGTCTCTCTGTTATCAGATACCGGCCCTGTTGTTTGATGGATTGACCATCGTCGTGTCTCCCCTGATTTCTTTGATGACCGATCAGATCCAGCAGATGCGCGAAAACGGGGTGGCGGCGGTGATGTTAAACAGCGCCCTGGAAGCGGGCGCCTACCGCGCCAATATGGCAAAGGTAAAAAGCGGAAAGGTTAAGCTGCTGTATGTGGCGCCGGAAACGCTGCTCAAGGATACAATGCTGGAGATGCTGGCGTCCATCGAGGTCAGCTGCCTGGCTATCGACGAGGCCCACTGCATCTCCGAGTGGGGCCATGATTTCCGGCCGGAATACCGGCGCCTGGCTGAGGTTCGCAGACAACTGTCCAAGGCGGTGTGCCTGGCCCTGACCGCCACTGCAACGGAACAAGTCCGCAGGGACATTAAAAATTGCCTCGGGTTGGGTGAAGGCGCTGAATTCATCGCCGGTTTTGATCGTCCCAATTTGTTTTTGCAGGTGGCCTTTAAAGACGATCCATACCGGCAGGTCTTGTCCATGATTCACCGGCATCCGAGTCAGCCGGGTATTATCTATTGTGCAACGCGAAAGCAGGTCGACCGGCTTGCCCGGTTGCTGACCCAAGACGGCATCCCGGCGCTGCCCTACCACGCCGGCCTGTCCGATATTGAACGCAAAAGCCACCAGGAACGCTTTTCCAGAGACGATGCGCAGGTGATGGTGGCCACCATTGCTTTTGGAATGGGCATCGATAAAAGTAATGTCCGTTTTGTCATTCACTATGATCTGCCCAAAAACATTGAAAGTTATTACCAGGAGATCGGACGCGCCGGGCGCGACGGTGTGGAGGCCAGATGCCTTTTGCTTTACTCCTACGGAGATATTCACAAGGTCAAGTTCATGATTGGCCGAATGAACGCCTCCCGGCAGCGAACGGCCAATCTACTGCTCACCACTTTGCTGCGCTATGTGGAAACCGACGTGTGCCGGCGTCGGGTGCTGCTGGACTATTTTGGAGAGCGCTACGGGCAGGAGACATGCGGCATGTGCGATAACTGCCTGGCGGCAAAAAAAGAACCCGAAGATTTGAGCGTGGCGGCCCAAAAACTGCTTTCCTGCGTCAAACGAACCAACGAATCATTCGGGGTGGAGCATATCATCGATATTCTGCGGGGCTCCAAGGCCCAAAAGGTCGTCCGACGCGGTCATCACAAGCTCTCCACTTACGCCATCGGAATGGAATATTCCAAGAACCAGTGGCGGCATCTGGCCCGTCAGCTGCTGCATAAAGGGTTCATGTCCCAGGATATGGAATACGGCGGACTTCACCTGACGCCCAAAGCATGGGAGCTCTTCCGGGAACAGACCCGGTTCCATGGCAATATACCGGCTCAGGCCCTTATCCCCGGAGAAGCAAAAAGGAAGACCGTGGCAGAAGCAGAAAGTGACCTCCATGATCCTTTGCTGTTTGAACTTTTGAGGAAAAAACGCAAACAAATCGCCGATGAAGCACAGGTGCCGCCGTTTGTGATTTTTTCCGACCGGACCTTAATGGAAATGGCGGCCCGGCTGCCTCGATCCAAAGAGCACCTGCTGCAGATCCACGGCGTCGGCCAGGTCAAAGAAAAAAGATATGGCGCCGTTTTCCTGGGCATTATCCGGCGTTATTGTGATGAAAACCATATCGGCGAAGATCCGCATACTCGAACTTAGGTTCCAAAAACCTCTTTCAGTGCCGGGTGCGGAATAATTTTGCCGGACCAAAAACAGACAAACTTGAAACAAGGACCGATCCTGAGGGAGCGCATCTATGGATGAGGTTACACTTTTTACCATCGGGTTTGCCAAAAAATCAGCGGAGCATTTTTTTTCGCTTCTTATCCGGGCCGGCGTAGAAAAAGTCATCGATATCCGTTTGCATAATGTCTCCCAATTGGCGGGCTTCACCAAGCGCGACGACCTGGCATATTTTCTCAAAGCCATCGCCAAAATCGACTACCTGCATATGCCGGAACTGGCGCCGACCCAGGAGATATTCGAAGCGTACAAGAAAAAAAAGGGCGGCTGGGCAGCCTTCGAACAATCCTTCAGTGCGTTGCTCCGCGAGCGAAAACCGGAAAAACATTTGTCCAAAGATCAAATTCACCGAGCCTGTCTGCTGTGCAGCGAACCAGCCCCTGATCATTGCCATCGGCGCCTGGTGGCGCAGTATTTTAAAGACTTCTGGAACGATCTTCGGATCGTTCATTTATGAGCAGGAGACTCACATTCTTTAAATCTTCAGAAGAAAGCTCAAAATCAAAGATGCTAAGATCATCTTTCATATGTATCTCAGATGACGTTCCGGTCAGCGGCACGATACCGGTGTGACTGAGATATCGGAAAAAGATCTGAGCTTCAGTTTTTTTATACTTCTGAGCAATGGTTCGAACGGTGTTACTCGCCAGGATATGCGGATTTGCCGTGAGGGTCCAAAAACTCTGGTAAATGATGCCATGATCAGAACACCAGTGGCGCAAACCGGCATCATAGCCAGATTCCCGATAGAATCGATTCTGCACGACGGCCGGTTTAACATGGGCATCGGCATAAAGCGATCGAAGCACTTCTATATCGTAACAGTTGCTGATTCCCAACTGGCGGGCACCACCGTCCTTTTGAATTTTTTCCATGGCGTTCCATACTTTCATCAAAAGCGCGTGGGGCGCCATAGGTGAATGAAGTATTAAAGAATCCACATATTGTGTCTGCAGATTTTTCTTCGATGCCTCAAAAGATTGGGCAACCTGCCGCTCGACCGGGGAATTTTTATCGTACGGCACTTGGTTGGGATCCTGACCGGCAAGAGGGGTAAATTTGGTTTGCAAAAACAAGTCTTCACGTTCGATGCCATGATCTTTCAGTCTGCAGATCGCGGTTCCGACCAGTGATTCGTTATAATGTCTGGGCTGGCAGGCGGTATCGATTCCCCTGAATCCTGCTCGGACGGCTTTCATAACCAGGTCTGCCGTTCGTTCTTTTTTCCATGCCGTGCCATAAATAATCCCGGGCATTTTCACGCCGGCAGAAGTTGTTAACCGTTTTAGTTTTATCATAATTAAAACTCCTGTAATATATATCGTTTGAGTCACCGAATGATCGGTTTAAAAAAAAATCCTGCGGCACAAACAGGCACGCAGGATTTTTTTGATGTACAGGATATTCGTTTATTTTTTATCGTCTTCTTTGACTTCTTCAAAATCGGCATCCACCACATCTTCGTCTGATGGAGATGACCCGGCCTCCTGATTACCGGATGCACCGGCGTCGCCATGCTGCTGAGCGTCCTTTTGCGACGCCTGTTGATACATGGCTTCAGCCAGCTTATGAGATGCCTGGGTCAATTCTTCGCTCAACCGCCGGATCTCGTCCGCGTTATCACCTTCCATGGCCTTTTTAAGCGGTTCAATGGCGGCTTCGACCTTGCTCTTCGTGGCGGCATCGATCTTGTCGCCGAGATCTTTAATCGATTTTTCAGTGGAGTAGATCAACGCATCGGCATGATTCCGGGCATCGACCAGATCTTTTTTCTTTTTGTCTTCTTCGGCATGAAGCTCTGCGTCTTTGATGAGTTTGTCGATTTCTTCTTTGGCCAATCCGCTGGATGCGGTGATCTGGATGGATTGTTCCTTGCCGGTGGCCATATCCTTTGCCGAGACATTGACGATGCCGTTGGCGTCGATATCAAAAGTAACTTCGATCTGCGGTATGCCCCTGGGCGCGGGCGGTATTCCTACAAGTTCGAAACGACCCAGGGTTTTGTTTCCTCCGGCCATTTCACGTTCGCCCTGAAGCACGTGGATGGACACTGCCGGCTGGTTGTCTGCCGCGGTTGAAAAAATTTGGCTCTTTTTCGTCGGAATGGTGGTATTTTTTTCGATCAGCCGCGTCATGACGCCACCCAGGGTTTCGATGCCCAAAGAAAGCGGCGTTACGTCAAGAAGCAGAACATCTTTGACATCTCCTTTAAGCACCCCGCCTTGAATAGCGGCGCCGATGGCCACAACTTCGTCGGGGTTAACGCCTTTATGCGGTTCTTTGCCGAAGATTTTTTTAACCCGGTCCTGAACCGCCGGCATACGGGTCATCCCGCCGACAAGAATGACCTCATCAATGTCCTTGGGATTCAACCCCGCATCTTTTAACGCAAGCCTGCAGGGATTTTCCAGCTTGTCGAGAAGATCATTGACAAGTCCCTCAAGTTTGGCCCTGGTAATTTTTATGTTGAGATGTTTGGGGCCTGAAGCATCGGCGGTAATAAAAGGAAGATTAACATCGGTTTCCATGGATGTGGAAAGCTCCATTTTGGCTTTCTCGGCCGCTTCTTTCAGCCGCTGAAGGGCCATCTTGTCGTTTCTGAGGTCAATCCCCTGGTCCTTTTTGAATTCATTGGCCAGATAATCGATAATTCTCAAGTCGAAATCTTCACCGCCAAGATGGGTATCGCCGTTTGTGGCCTTGACTTCGAATACGCCTTCCCCGATTTCAAGAATCGATACATCAAACGTACCGCCGCCTAAGTCAAAAACCGCTATCTTTTCTTCCTTCTTTTTGTCCATGCCGTATGCCAGAGACGCAGCCGTGGGTTCGTTGATGATCCTAAGCACATTGAGTCCGGCAATCCTTCCGGCGTCTTTGGTGGCTTGCCGCTGGCTGTCATCAAAGTAGGCAGGTACTGTTACCACTGCATCGGTGACCTTTTCTCCAAGATATTCTTCAGCCGTATGTTTGATATTCGCCAAAATAAATGATGATATTTCCGCTGCACTGTTCTTTTTCCCTCTGAGATTTATGCGAATGTCGCCGTTGCTGGCCTCTTCGATTTTGTAAGGCAGTATCTTTTTGTCATCCTGAACTTCCTTTGAACGGAATTTCCGGCCGATAAGCCTTTTTACCGCAAATACCGTATTTTCGGGATTGGTAATGGCTTGGCGTTTCGCAATTTGACCCACCAATCTTTCTCCGCTTTCTGAAACGGCCACGACGGAAGGCGTGGTGCGTCCTCCTTCAGGGTTGGTAATCACCTTCGCATCGCCGCCTTCCATGATTGCGACACATGAATTTGTTGTGCCCAAATCGATTCCAATGACTTTACCCATTTGCTATCCTCCTAGTTAATAAATAATCTATGTATCCTCTCTATTTTTCGTCTGGCTTTCAATATTTTCGGATGTCTCTTTTTTTTTGGATACCACCACCATGGCCGGTCTGAGAAGTCTGTCATGAATCATATATCCTTTTTGCAGTTCTCTGGATACGGTATTTCCAGGATAGGCCTCTGTTTCCTCCTGCATCATCGCCTGATGAAAAACAGGATCGAAAGTTCTTCCTAAAGATTCGATCGGCTGAACACCGAATTGTTCAAAAACTTTATAGATTTCCTTAATGGTCATCGTGAGGCCTTCCACTACCGAACTGTTTGCTTGTTGGTCGCTGCTTGCAGATGCAATGGCAAGGTCAAGACTATCCACCACCGGGAGCATGGCTTTGGCAAAACTTTCATTGGCAAATTTTCTAAAATCACTCATTTCACGGGCACTGCGCTTTTTATAATTTTCAAACTCCGCAGCCACTCTCAATAGCCGATCATGATGCTCCGCCGCTTCCTTTTTGAGAGATTCTACCTTTTCCGCCATCTCTTTTAGAGGGTCAACGGTCTGGCTGCTCTCTTCTTTTTTGGGTCCGTTATTTTTAGGTTTCTTGTCTTCACTGACGGTTTCATCAGCCTGAGTATGAATTTTGATTCCATTTTTTTTCGCCATCAGCCGTTGTGATCTCCTGATTTTTATTAATTGGTTATCATCCGGATATTGATGTATAGATATATTGACGTGTTATAGCGAATTTAACAATAACGGACAAAAAATAAGACCATATGGCATATTGTCAAGCCGGAAATGGTAATTTAGCGCCTTTTCCTTAACTCAAGGAATACAATAAGTTCAATAGGGAATAAAGGGTCGACAGGAACTTTGAGTGTTCAGAATTCAGGGGTTCAGAGTTCAGGAAGGACAATTATATGGGCCAGAAGACTCTCGAGAGAGATTGATAAGTCTACAGCCAAAACCAGAGCATCGGTGGACTGCAGACATGAAGGATATCTTTCCTGAACACTGAACGCCGAACACTCGCAACATTCGAGGCGTCGATACAGCGAACAGCATTCGTCGAAGTTAAAAAAATCGACCCTGTTTGCGTAGTTTTAAAGGTTCAGGAATTTAGAGGATAAAAGGGCGATATGGAAAATCGTAAGGAAAAATTGGTTGTGCACCCCCTGTTGAATTTTTGCTGAAATGTAATAAGCCAAATCATTGACCGGGATCAATCCACGACACAGGCTGCATTACTTATCGCTGCTTCCTTCCGGACCTGACGAGGTTCGTAACCGCCTGTTGCGCGGCGGCCGGCCACATTGACTTATAGGCTTCCAGTTTCAAACCCTTCAGAGGGGATTCAGCCCCGCATCAGCGGATTTCGGGAATAGGGCACCGCTAGCTCCCCGCCTAGCACAACCGTTATATTCAATATAATCGATAAAAATTTTTTTCAAGGTAAAAAAATGACTGGTTTTTCATTCGAAAAAGAAATAACGCCAAAAGGTAAAAGCGCTTATGCGGTATTTTTGGGCCTGTTTTTTATTGACAATAAAGGGCCTCTATATCATAATTTAAAGGATCGATATGATTACAACCATATGATAATTCATGTAATAATTGCATTTAATTTACACCCGGGGCTAAAACTCGAAGTCGATTTTTTAAACCCGATTCATAACGGCATTGCAAAATCATTTAAACAATAGGTTATTGAAAACCATAGAAAAAGCCGTTTTTGTCCATGGGATGCTTAAACCCAATGATTCGGTGGTTATCGGTGTATCCGGAGGACCTGATTCGGTTGCACTCCTTCATATGCTTTTTAAAATCGCCTCTCGTTTTTCTCTCAGGCTGGGTGTTGCGCATTTGAATCACTGCCTTCGTCAAAATGATTCCGACAACGACGCCAAGTTTGTCGAATCCGTCGCTGCAAACCTCGGCTTGCCTTGCTATGTACAAAAGCGGGATATTCGTCGATATCAGCGTGAAAACAGACTTTCTTTGGAAGACGCCGCCCGGCGAGTTCGTTATGAATTCTTAGACAATATCGCAAAAACACATCAATACAATAAAATTGCCCTCGGACATCATGCCGATGACAATGCGGAGCTCGTTCTGATGAATCTTTTTCGAGGCGCCGGACCACTGGGACTTTCGGGAATCCCTCCGAAAAGAGACGACAGGATCATTCGCCCGATGATCATGTTAAAACGGTCCGATATCATTGATTTTTTAGATCAAAACCAATTGAAATACGTTTTTGACCGAACCAACGTGGACACAGCACATCTCAGGAACCGGGTGCGTCTCGATTTGATTCCGGTCTTGAAGACAGCGTACAACCCGAATATTTCTGATGCTTTGAACCGGCTTTCCTCAATTTTAAGATGCGAAGAAGAATGGATTGAAGATGTGATTCATCCATTTTTTGACAAGGCGGTATTCCATATTCGGGAGAGTCATATCGAGCTTTCCATTCCGATACTTAACCGTTATCACAAAGCATTGCAACGGCGGGTCATAAGGATGGCGCTTGCAAAAGCAAAAGGAGATTTGAGGCGCATTGGTTTTGCCAATATCGATTCTGTCATCGACCTTTTGAAGAAAAAATTGCCCTTCGGAAAAATAGACCTTCCCGATGGGTTAAGAATCCGAAGAGACCAAGATACAATCCATATTTATCGAAGCCAAAGACGTGTGCCGGATGATCCTCGGGTTAACAACTGTGGGGATGCATTTTCTTTTGAATATCAAATCGAAAATTTCGACCCCGTATTCGTCAAAGAAATCAAAGCGCATATCCGATTTGCCGAGATAGGCATTGAAAACATGCCCGATTGTCGTTGTACTGGACAACATGCCAATTTTTTTGATAAGGATGCTATAAATCTTCCGATGGTTTTGAGGAACTTTCGGCCCGGGGACGCTTTTAGACCGCTGGGTGTGAACGGCAGGCAAAAATTGAAAAAATTTTTTATCGACAAAAAAGTGCCGCGAAGAGAACGCCTGACATGCCCCATCCTGCTGAGCTACGGGAAAATAATTTGTGTTGTGGGTCATCGGATCGATGAATCTGTTAAAGTGACGCCGGCAACCAAAAATATCTTGAAAGTGGAACTTTTGCTTGCCTAATCATCAATAATGATTAATATTAATGAATCATTAATTGCCATTTAAGGGGGTTAAGGCCTTTGAATCCTTTCTATAAAAACCTGGCGCTATGGATTGTCATCACGCTGATGATGATTATGCTCTACAACCTTTTTAATCAACAGCATATGGCTGAGACGAATATCAGCTATACGGAATTTTTGAACATGGTGGAGAGCGGGCGTGTTTCGGATGTCGTCATACAGGGCCAGGAGCTCTATGTTACGGATACCAATCACACGCATTTTAAGCTGTATGCACCTCATGACAGCGATCTGATCAAAACGCTTCGCGCCAAGAACGTTACCATAAAAGCAAAACCCGAGAGTGAATCCCCCTGGTACATGTCCGTCCTTGTTTCGTGGTTTCCGATGATTGTTCTGATCGGCGTCTGGATATTTTTCATGCGCCAAATGCAGTCCGGCGGCGGAAAAGCCATGTCTTTCGGAAAGAGCCGGGCCAGACTGCAATCCGATCAATTAAAAAAAGTAACCTTTGAAGATGTTGCCGGTATCGATGAAGCCAAGGAAGAACTCGGAGAGATTATCGAATTTTTAAAAGAACCCAAAAAATTCACCCGCCTCGGCGGAAGGATTCCCAAGGGGGTGCTTCTCATGGGGTCGCCCGGCACCGGTAAAACGCTTCTTGCACGCGCGATTGCCGGTGAAGCGGATGTCCCCTTCTTTCATATCAGCGGTTCCGATTTCGTAGAAATGTTTGTCGGTGTGGGGGCATCCCGGGTGAGAGACCTTTTTGTTCAGGGCAAAAAAAATGCGCCATGCATTATTTTCATCGATGAGATCGATGCCGTGGGGCGTCATCGAGGAGCAGGGCTCGGAGGCGGACATGACGAAAGAGAGCAGACCTTAAATCAGCTTCTGGTGGAAATGGACGGATTTGAATCCAATGAGGGCGTGATCCTTATTTCCGCCACAAACCGTCCTGATGTTCTCGATCCGGCCCTCTTGCGTCCGGGTCGGTTTGATCGCCAGGTGGTTGTTCCGCTGCCGGATATTCTCGGCCGGGAAAAAATTCTTAAGGTTCATATGAAAAAAACACCGATTTCATCTGATGTAAACGTTACGGCATTGGCCAAGGGAACTCCCGGATTTTCAGGGGCGGATCTGGAGAATCTTGTCAATGAAGGTGCGCTTTTGGCCGCAAAAAGAGATAAAGAAAAGGTCGATATGGTCGACCTCGAGGATGCCAAAGATAAAGTCTACATGGGACTGGAGCGTAAATCCAAAGTCATCAAGGAGGAAGACCGAAAGACAACGGCATATCATGAAGGCGGCCATGCCCTCGTCGCGCGTTTTTTGCCGGACACCGATACCGTGAATAAAATCACCATCATACCCAGAGGCCGTGCTGCAGGTGTCACCTGGTTTTTACCTGAAGAAAGAGACTTTAAATATAAAGATCAGCTTGAAAGCGAATTGTCCGTTGCTTTCGGCGGGCGCGTGGCCGAAGAAATCGTTTTTAATCGAATCAGTACCGGCGCTGCAAATGATATCAAACAGGCCACCGATATTGCACAAAAAATGATACGGAGTTGGGGGATGAGCAATGAACTCGGTCCGATGTCCTATGCCAAGGAAGAAGAACACATTTTTCTGGGAAGGGAGATCGCTCAGCACCGGGATTATTCCGAAGAAACAGCTAGAAAAATTGATGCTGAAATCGATAACCTGATTTCAACAGCCTATGACCGCGCAGTGAAAATTTTAAAAGAAAATTTAGATATTCTGCATGCGCTGGCAGACCGTCTCCTTGAAAAAGAGACCGTTTTGGGAAAAGAGCTGGATGAACTCATCCTCTCCATGAGACCGGGATTCGAGTTCCCGACAAGGGATCTGAAGAATGAAGACTCGATGGATCAGGACCCGGGGCAACGTGCCGAGGAGAAAATTGAAACCCAAGCGGCAACCGGTGGTTCTCAGGAGTTGTCTTAATCTTAATATCCGCCCTTTTTAAAACATGAAACATTTCAATCTCGCATGGGGAAAACACCGTCTGGATCTTGGCCGGCGAACCTGTGTTATGGGCGTGTTGAATGTGACGCCCGATTCATTTTCAGACGGAGGAAATTTTTTTGCCGTTGATGACGCGGTAGCCCAAGGTCATAAACTCTTCGAAGATGGTGCGGACATCCTTGATATCGGTGGAGAATCAACGCGACCGTTTTCGGATGCGGTGTCTGAGCACGAAGAAATTCAAAGAGTGGTTCCTGTCATTGAAAGGCTTTCAAAACGGATATCGATTCCCATTTCCATCGACACCACCAAAGCCGATGTGGCCGAACATGCCATTAAAGCGGGCGCTTCAATGATCAATGATATATCGTCGCTGCGTTTCGATCCTGAGATGGCAACCGTTGCAGCAGATTACGGGGTTCCTGTTATTTTAATGCATATGCTCGGGAATCCGAAAACCATGCAGATTGAACCTAAATATGACGACCTTATCGCCCAGGTCAAGGCATTTCTTGAAAATGCAATAAACCAGGCTGAATATAAGGGAATTTCAAGATCAAAAATCATTATCGATCCGGGGATCGGTTTTGGGAAAACATTTGATCACAATCTGTTATTGATTAACAACTTGCATAAATTCCAAACGCTCAACGTTCCCATTCTTATCGGTACCTCAAGAAAGGCGTTTATTCGAAATCTCCTTAAAGATGAGACGACGGAAAATGTCCTTCCCCATTCGAAAATGGTAGAGACCGGCACCCAGGCTTCGGTGGCCGCCACTGTTTTAAACGGTGCTCATATCGTCCGGGTTCACGACGTTGCCAATACCCGTGTCACTGTAAAAATAATTGATGCCATAAAAAATGCACAGCAATTTTCAAACGGACTTGCAAAAAAAATGGCCTTTTGATGACTAACCCCGGCCGCTATTCTAATTTTAGTTATCGATATCTGATAGGGGTGATGCTGTTTGCATTGGTTGGAATCGGCGGTTCTTTACTGATCCCTTATATATTCATCCAGGAAGCCGATATATTTATTCCCATAGCTTCTGAAAAAGTTCCGAAAGCATTGATGGTCACCGACATGCCGCTTAAGGGTATCGAGGTGCGCGTCCGCGGCCTGAAGTCAATCATACGAACCCTTTCCCGCCTGAAGATCCGGTATATGATTAATCTTTCCAAAGTCAATATCGGTCTTAATGTCATCCCCA
>JBAUWG010000586.1:0-5486 GCA_049583675.1 Desulfobacterales bacterium
GTATCATTTCTTGGGCATCCACCTGCCACCAGGTCAGCGCCAGTGCGGAAGTTAACGTGAAAAGCAGCAGCCAAGGAAAAAAAATATCCGCTTTTACACGGTATGAACCATTTTTAATAGCCATAAATCACCTCAAATTAAAGCATATATTCCAATATGCCATTCATAAAATTATGATCTTTCCCCCGGATGACGATGCAAAAGAAAACAACATGCAAAACCACTGTTTGGGAAAAGTAATAATTGCCTGCAATAGATATGCCAAGGGAAATGAAAAACTTATATATTTGATATCATTAATGTTTTTGTTTACCGACCGATTACGTCCGAAGGATTGAGAAGGAAAATCCATACAGAGGACTGCACCGGAAAAATCCGGAAATCACGGAAGGCCATTAATAACCTCTGTTTTCTGATATGGAGGAAATGACATACATTGTGGAGGAATTGGCATACACTGCAAAAAGGACCGGTGATCCAATATATATTAACTGTAATTCCAGATACATATCAGTAGAAATCCAGGCATAAAGGAGATTTGTTTTATTGAAAGTTCTGAGACTGATTGAAACTCCAAATCTCAATGACCAAAATTCGAAAATCCAAACAATTTTTTGTCCTTAAAGGTTTTGGTCGTTGGATATTGGAATTTGAAATTTATTTGTAATTTGGTGCTTGGAATTTGTATTTTCAGACAAAAATTATTTATATGGAAGGGCCATTATCTTGACTCCTGTATCGTGGGACAGGATTGGCCCGGAGGGCCAGGATTTCAATGTTAGATTAAACTTATGCCGGGCCATGGTCTTATTCGGCCCTTAATGCTTCTATGGGATTCAAGCTCGCAGCCCGGTGCGCCGGCAATACACCGGCCAGAAGACCGATAATAACCGCCAGCGTTTCAGCCAGCACGACATATTGCCACGAGGTGTGGGTGGGAAGCGCCGGCACGATGACCCCTAATATCCAGGCCCCTCCGGCGCCGATCATCAGTCCGGCGAACCCGCCGATGCCGGACAGGACGACCGCCTCGCCGATGAAAAGCGTCAGTATCTGTCCTCGGCGTGCACCAATGGCACGAAGCAGCCCGATTTCCACTTTTCTTTCATTCACGCTGATGGTCATGATCGTGAGGATGCCGACACCGCCGACCAGCAGCGAAATTCCGCCTAAAGCGCCCACGGCCATGGTGAGAATGTCGAGCACAGATCCCAGCACATCCAGCATCTGCTCCTGAGTGGTGATGGTAAAATCTTCCGTACCGTGCCGATCCATGAGCAGCGATTTGACCATATTAACGATCTTCGTCAAACGTCCTGTAGCGGCATACAACAGGTCGATTTCCATCAGACTTTCCCGGTCGAACATAGCCAGGGCTCTGGCCGTCGGAATATACACGGCGTCATCCAGGTCGAATCCAAGCATTTGACCTTTGGATTCCATAACGCCGATTACCCTAAAGCGCCGTCCGCCGATGCGAATACGCCGGCCAAGGGGATTCATTGTGCCGAAAAGCTCTCTCATTACCTTGTCGCCCAGTACGGCAAAAGCCCGGGATGCGCGGGGGTCGTCATCCGGAAGGAACCGCCCCAAGGCGACCTTCATTTGCCATACTTTGGGTGCCTCCGGACCCACGCCAAAGACGTAAGTCCGTCTGCCGTGCTTTCCGAACTCCGTAGAAGCGTTCCCCTGGACAAAGGGAACCACTCCGAGAATTTTTGGAATTCGGCCAAGGGCCAGCGCATCATCAATGCTCAAGGGACGGACATTGCTGATAACGGCTCCCGACATGCCGACGGTGGTGGTTTTGCCCGGCGTAACCGCGATAAGGTTGGTTCCGAATTGGGTAAATTCGGAAAGCACGAACTTGTGGATGCCTTCACCGATGGAGGTCAGCAACACCACTGATGCGATGCCCACCGCAATGCCCAAGGCGGTGAGAAAACTGCGCATCCGCTGGCTGGCCAAAGCATGAATCGCCTGTTTCGCGGAATCATTGATCAGCATAGTAGATCACCTGCGAGACAATGCCTGCACCGGATCGAGTCTCGCCGCCCGTTTTGCGGGCAACACGCCGAATATCAGACCCGTCAAAAGCGCAACAAAGACCGCAGCGCCCAAGGCCCATGCCGGAACCGTCACTGGGAAATCGGGATAGCCGCGAGAGATTCCCCAGGTTCCTAAAAACGCCAAAATTATTCCGAAAGCGGCACCAATGAGAGAGAGAATAGCGGATTCCGCCAGAAAGATCCGATGAATTTGGCTGCTCGTGGCGCCGACGGCCCTGAGCAGTCCGACCTCCGTGGTTCGCTGGGAAACGGCAATGAGCATTACGTTCATGATTAAAATGCCGGCCACCGAAAGGCTGATGGCGGCGATGCCGGCCACGCTCAACGTCATGGCCAAAAGTATCCGATCAAAAGTGGACAGCAGCGCGTCTTGGGTAATCACGGTGACATCGTCCTCGCCTTCATGCCGTTTGCGAATCTCGCTCAATATCGTCTTCTTGGCCTTCTGAACGGCAGTGCGGCCGTTGGCCTGCACCAGGACTCGAAAAAGTCCGGAAGTATTGAACAGTGCCTGTGCGGAAGCCACGGGCACAATCGCCACATCCCCCATGTCCAGTCCCAGAGATTGGCCTTTTTTGGCCAGTATCCCGATGATTCGAAAACGGCGGTCGCCGATACGAACCCATTCGCCCAAGGGAGATTGATTCCCAAAGATTTCTTTTTTGAGCTTGTACCCCAAGACACATACCCCCGAGCCTCTCGTGGGGTCGCCAACGGGAAGAAACCTGCCCTGGGCCATTGAAAGCTGGCGGATGTCAAACAGCGTTTCAGTAGAGCCGAGAATCGTAACCTCCCGCTCTCGATGTTTCCAGGAAACCGGTGCCGAACCCACCGTAATGGGCGCAACGCGGCGGATGACTGAACTTCGAGCAAGGAACAGCGCATCTTCCAGTGTCAGTTCTCTTGGCGTTTCTCCCAGCAGCGGCGGCGGGCCGCCGGTGGTTTCGGACCGGCCCGGCAATACGATCAAAATGTAGGTACCCAGAGAGCTGAATTCACGGGTTACAAACACGCGGGCGCCTTCGCCCATTGCGGTGAGCAAAATGACCGAAGCCACGCCGATGGCCATGGCCAGAATCATCAAAAACGTTCGGACCGTGTAGCCCGACAGGGCTTTTGCGCTAAATTGAATGACATCTTGAATTTTCATTTTATTCATAAATCCCCGGTGTCTGTTGAGATCCTGCCGTCCACCAGCCGCACCCTTCGGGTAGCCCGTTTGCCCAGGTCGGGGTCATGGGTTACCATCATGAGAGTAATCCCACTATCGTGCAGGTTTTCAAGTATTTGAATAACTTCTATCCCGGAAGTCCGATCCAGGTTGCCGGTGGGTTCATCTGCAAGAATAACATCCGGTCGCATAATGGTCGCCCGGGCAATGGCAACACGCTGGCGCTGCCCCCCGGATAACTGGTCGGGACGATGTTTCGTTCGGTCGCTAAGACCGTAGGAGGAGAGCGCTTCCAGAACCCGCGATTTTCTTTCGGCAGGATCCATACCGGCGAGGATCATCGGCAATTCCACATTTTCCGCAGCACTGAGGCGGGGAATCAGATGGAAAAACTGGAAGACAAAACCGATTTTATTTCGGCGGACCGATGCTTGCTGGTCATCGGTCAACTCGGTGGTATCCAGGCCTTCCAGGGAGTAGACCCCCTCGTCTGGTCTGTCCAAGAGACCGATAATATTGAGCAAAGTCGATTTGCCGGATCCCGAAGGACCCATGATGGCGACATATTCTCCTTTGCAGACGGTGAAATTCACGTTACTGAGTGCATGAACTGTTTCGCCGCCCACCGCAAATGTCTTCTCAACCTCGGATAATCGAATCATGGCGCCTCTTTGGATACGACGGCGCCAGCATCGTCTTTCATCCCGGCGCGATCCGCATTCACCACCACCAGTTCCTTTGGGTTAAGGCCTGAAAGGACCTCGGTATAATCCCAATTGGAAATGCCTCTTTTAAACGTTCGATCCTTGATCTTTTTTTTGTCGGGCAGATAAACAAAGACATGATTTCCTTCCAGAACCGCCTGGGTGGGAATGCGCAATGTGTTGTTCCGTACAGCCAATATGATCTCAACATCTGCGCTGTACCCCGCCAGCATTTGGCGAATGTCCTTGGGCAGATCAAATTGAACTTCCACGTCCACAGTTCGGGCTTGTTTTTCGCGATCGAGCACATATGGCGCGATTCGGCGGACTTTACCGCTAAAGCGGCGATCTCCGAAAGCATCCAGACTGACCCGGGCAATCATACCCGGTGTGATGCTCGGGACATCGACCTCATCGATGGGTGCAGTGACATAAAAACAGGTGTTGTCAATAAGATCCACCACCGGCGGCGTGGGAATGCCGATGGGCGACGGCGTGACGTATTCACTCAGTTCGCCGTTGATTTCAGCGATGACACCGCCAAAAGGCGCGATCAAACGGGTTCTGGCCAGGTTTGCTTTGGCGACGCCGACACGGGCCTCACTCATAAGGGCGGACGCTTTTGCCGCTTCGTAATCCGCCCTGAGGGCTTTGGCGTCTGTAACCGCTTTATCCGTCTTTTCTTCCGAAGCGGCCCCGGTATTGCGAAGTTTTACAAGACGGTTCGCCTCCCGTTGGGCGACCTCGGCATTTAATAATGCCGATTTTGCGCGCGCCCTTGCCGCTTCGGCTTCGCTTTGGGCAAGTTTGACCTCTGCGACCAAATCCTTGTTCCAGATTTCAACAAGAAGATCTCCGCCCTTCACCACATCTCCCTCATGGATGGGAAGCAATGCAATTTGGCCGCCTATACTTGGAGAGAGCTTGGCCCTTCGACAGGCTTTAACGGTTCCTGCCCGGGTATTTGCAACCGCTCGTTCCACGGTGCCGTAATCCACGGGCTTAATCACAACTTCGACGGGCTTGGGCCGGGTGAAATACCAGACGGTAGCGCCGCCGGCCGAGATGAGCAACACCAGAAGCACCCAGCGGATGTATCGACGATTCATCACGTCACCTCTTTCGAATTTTTCGGCGTCTTTATGTCGGAACAGACCCACAAAAACGTTTTGCAAAAATACAACATTATAAAAATATATAACAACCTTTTTTTAGAACTTCCCGATAAGTTCTATCAGATCGTCCTGGCTCGGGGTTCCATAATCATTGACTTAATCTGAAAAGCTGGAAGAAATTTGGGCAGGTGGAACCAAAAGCCGGCGCGAGGGCACCGGCTTCAATTCCCATGATAAACAGCAGTTTTTCTAAGCATTACATATCTTGCAAGACCGATCAATCCGAAACCAAAAAAGAAGATCAGCGCCATGGCGGATAAAAGGCCTATTTTCAAGGCCAGCCAACCGGCGCCTACAAGGGGAATCAGGATCAAGCGGACTATGGCCCGTAAGTCATCATGTTTCTGGATGAAATTAGCCACGGGTG
>JBAUWG010000587.1:0-2483 GCA_049583675.1 Desulfobacterales bacterium
CCTCAAGACGCTCACGAAAGGGTGGCACATGGATATGATGGTCACAAAGTCTATAGTAAAGGTCTTTGCGAAATATACCGGAAGACTTCAGTCCATCCAAGTCCTGATTGGTGGCGACAATTATTCGTGCACTGGACTTCTTGGCGACATCAGACCCGATCGGAAAAAAATCTCCGTCCTGCAAAAGCCGTAAAAGTTTAACCTGTGACGGAGCACTCAGGTCGCCGATCTCATCCAAAAAAAGGGTCCCCTCCGACGCTTGTTCTATCAAGCCGCTGCGAGCCTGATCTGCACCTGTAAAGGCACCTTTTTTGTGCCCAAAGAGGGTATCCCCAAAGACATGATCATCCAACCCTGCCACATTGACAGCCACAAAGGCGCCTTCACGATCGCTCAGCACGTGGACCGCCTTGGCAACCAATTCCTTGCCGACTCCGGTTTCTCCGGTGACCAGAACCGGCCGCGGGCTGTTAGAGATCGCTTCAATGTATTGAAAAATAGACCGCATACCGGCACTGTGAGTCACAATTTCCGAAAAGGCCTCGGGACGCTCCAACTTGTCGGACAGAACATGAGCCTTTAACAATCTGTTTTCTCTTTGCAACTCACGGAGTTCCACAGCCCGTTTTACGCCGGCGACAAGGCGGCTTTTTTCAACAGGTTTTACCATATAATCAAATGCGCCGTGTTTCATGCATTTTACAGCGGTTTCCACATCGTTTGCTCCTGTAATGACAATAACAGGTATTTCCGGAAAGTCGCTGTTGATCTTCAGGAGCAGCTCTTCACCGGACAAATGCGGCATTCTCAAATCGAGAAGCATGACTTCAGCCTCACCAGAGGAGAGGGTCGGTATCACGTCGCGGCTATCCTGACAGCGAACAAAATGATTCATATTTGCGGACCGGAGCGCAATTTCAAAACTGTCCAAAGCCTGTTCTTCGTCATCCACCAAAATAATTGGAAATTCAGGATAGATAGACGGTTTCATTCTATTGTCCCTTTCGATTCGATGTCTCGGTGTCCTGATGTATCGGCAAGACAATCTCGGCGGTCGTTCCCTTCCCGACTTTTGAATCGAACATCATTCGGCCACCGTGTTCTTCCACAATTCTCGAAGAAATTGATAACCCCAGCCCGACGCCGCCCAAGTCATGCTTGGTGGAAAAAAACGGGTCCGTAATCTGGGGCAAATTCTCGGGAAGAATTCCCGTGCCTTCATCTCGTATCTTAACCACAATACAATCCGATGCTTCATCACAGCATGTTGATACGAAAATGCGCTTGCTGGCATCCTTAAGCGCCTGACAAGCATTTTGGATCAAATTGACAAAGACCTGTTCGAGCCTCTGAAAATTACCGGTCAGGGCGGGTAAATCCCTGCCGTATTCCACTGAAAAACAATCCGTGGATCCCTTTATCATATTCGAAATAAGCGAGATGGCCGATCGCAAAACAGTGTTGATATCCACCGATTGCTTCGCCTCGGAATCTTCCTTTCTTACGAAATTCTTTAGGTCGTCGACGATTTGCATGATCCGTTTGGAACCATTCAATATGCCTGAAAACAACACCGGAATCTTCTCACGCATCTCGGTGTATTTCATACCCCCGATCATGAAATCACCGTTCTCCGTGTAGTATTCCTCAAGGATCGGCAAAGCACTTTCCCATGCATCCTTCAGCGTCGGTGTATTTAGACGAATAAAATTGTTGGGATTGTTTATCTCATGCGCTACACCGGACACCAGTGTGCCCAAGGCAACCATTTTGCTGGCTTGATAAAGCTGCTCCTGATGTAATCTTTCCTGTTCTTGTATCCGCTTCCGTTCGGTAATGTCACGTCCCACACCCCGGAAGCCGATGGGATCCCCTTTTGGATCATAGGACAGTGCGATGGAGGTTTCGATAAATTTCCTGGTTCCATCCTTTCCGATGGTTTCCCAATCAGTTGCCAGGGCGGTTTTCCTCGTTTGGTACACCGTGCCAAAAGCATGAAATACCTTTTCAGCGGTATCTTCAGTCATAAACTGACGATTATTCATGCCGATCAATTCTTCTTTAGAATAACCGAGATGCCTGCACAGGGCCGGATTAACAAACGTCAAGTTTCCGGACAGATCGACTTCAAAATATCCGTCTTCCATGCTGTTGAGAATAGCTCTGTATTTCATATCGCTTTCGTGCAAAGCCTCCTCAGCTTGCACGCGATCAATAATTTCTCCCTTGTATGCATGGTAAGTCTCTTTCAGTTCCTTATACTGTATTCCGACATTTCCAAATGCGTTTTTCAATCGTAGAGAAAGCAGAAATGCCTGTGAAAAAATGAAAATGCAAAGACCCAAAGGTGCAAGGTAACCGGTCTGTATAATCTCTTCGGCATACAGCATGTCATTGACGGCTGACAAAGCCAAGATAATGAATCCAAAAAGAAAAATAAATGCGCCGTCTCTCTCTCTGATTGACGCTGCGATGAGGATATA
>JBAUWG010000588.1:0-2002 GCA_049583675.1 Desulfobacterales bacterium
CTTCAATTCCAAGGCATCTAGCATGATGCCGCCTGATGAAAACTCGTAAAAATTTTGCAATTCAGAATAATCTTCGGCCTGTGTGGGTGTTAAATCCCATGGCCCCTCCAGGACTTGTCCATTTATCGGGGATTTTCGGCAGTGAAAATAGGCGAATGTATCGAGTGAACACCCTTTAGGATCTTTAATATTGTCAAAAACCCCGCCGAATACACGATTGGGGAATCGATTCTCAGGTCTGAAATAACAGAAGGCATAATGCATTCGAATACTGTAGAACTGATGAGAATCATTTATAAATCGGCCGATCTGATCCAGAACGGCCATACCTGCTCTCAGTGAAGCTGATCGATCTGCAGCATGATGGTGGATCAACCATGTATTTTCATAAAACCGAATCATGGCAAGATGGCCCAGGATTCGGCCCTTGTCCTGATAAATAAAATGTCTCGCGATCTTTTGATTTTGGGTATAAAGTTTTGCGTAAATCTCTTTGATTTTATCTTTATTTGCTTCAATAAATACATATTTTTTAGGATAAATGAAACCGGAGTCAAAGAAGAAATTCCAGAGAGCGTCCAGATTAACCCGGTTACAAACATAAGAGTGGCCGTCTTTTGCCTGATGGAGCAATGCGGAAAGTTTTCCATGGTCATCGATATTCATATCCAGGATAGCCATGCCGCATTTCACTCGGTTGCCGGCATCCTCTTCACCATTGAGTTGGCGATACACGACCTGGACCTTGCATTTGATACTGAAGTTGTTAGCAAAGTTCACTTCCAGTTCGGGAATGATCATACCGGGCAAAAGAACAGCATAATACCTGTCTTCCTCCACCGCAAACCCCGAACCCGAGAGATCAATGACCTTGAGGTTGATCATCTTTTCGATCAGCGGATGCTTGAAGATAATTGTCGGTGAAGGAACCAGTTTCTGACGGTCGCTTCGAAACTCTTTGGGTTTAAACCTTTGGATTTGATAATTTACCGGTTCAAGAACATAATTTTTCGTTTTATGGCCGTCGCTCTCTTTGATGATTCTGCATTCCCCTGAATAGAGAACCTCGTTTTCATCGGAAAATATCAGATTGACCGGAATATTCGGGTTGATCCATTGAAATGTTTGAGGCGGTTTTGCAGTGATTTCGATGCGAAAAGATGCCGTGCTGAAATCGACGAGAACACCGTAAAACGGAACGCTGTTCTGAACGAGTTGGACATTGACGCCTTTGCAAAAATGGCGTCTCATTTCTCGGGGACTGACCTCTAAACATGTGTCCGGCAGAACGATAGAAATTCCCAAGTCATCAATCGTGACATCGCTGGATGTTACCAATAATTTCTTTTTACCATTCGGAACAACGATTTCCTGGAATTTATAGGATGACAGCTGTTGGCGGATACTATCTGTTTCGGTCCAAAGGCACTTCAGCTCTTCTCCAAGGCATGGCTGCGGCTTGGCCGGGTGGGAAACGATGTGATTGTATTTGAGATGTTTAAAATTTACGAGAACGATGTCATCTTGAAAGTTGATATAATTCAGCTTATTAATCAGATATTTTTTGCGAATCTCCCTTCCGTTTGCAAAGCGTCCCGGATTTGAATTTGTTTGGGTTTTTTCAAGTAATTTATTTTCGTTGTTCATAATCCCAATGCATTGTTGAAACAAAGACGCCGGATGACAACGCCAATGAATCTTCCCTTTCTCCGCTGAAACGGGAGCTTTGCTTTGGTCCGGCTAATCGCGAAAATGTGCTCAAAAGACACCCGACCAAACGAATAAATTTAGCAGTAGCAAACGAAATATTGTATGTCAAGACATATTAAACAACAATATATAGTAATATTGGTCTCTCAATCCATTGGGAAATATCTATTTATGAACCAACAAAGACGGCTTTCATGGATGTGATCGAACATCCGTCCGCGGCCTCCCTATAAGCAAGAGCCGTGCCGAGGTCGCAATGTTCTTTATTTATTAATATTACAAATAATTATGC
>JBAUWG010000589.1:0-2228 GCA_049583675.1 Desulfobacterales bacterium
GTCCCCTGCCAGTCTGATCATATCTCCTGTGATACTCAGGATGAGATAGCTGCTCCAATCTTTATCAAAAAAGGTTTTTATGCGATCATGTTCGACCGGTGTAAATGCTTTCTCTCGAAATCTGCGAGCAAATGCCGCCCTTGCCTCAGCATAAGCAACGATTGAAGTGGCCGTAACTTCTGAAGATCTGACCAGGGCATCAACTTTCGACGATTCATCTTCTTCCACCTACAACTTCACCAGGCTGATAGTATCAAGATATACGATCATTCTATCGCCTGTCCTCAATAACGGCGTCGGATACGCTCTTGCCCCTTGAAATAATCCGGACCGGCATGCCCTCGGGCTTGCTCCCGGACCAGTTGGCCACACCTCGCTGGATTAATTGATATATTTTCTCTTCCTTGGCTTTTTTTTCGAGAGGCAATATAATGGCTATCTCTTTTTTTCGATCTGTGACAATGATTTTCTCTCCGTTTTTCACCCTCTTCATATATCGGCTTAGGTTATCCTTTAATTCTCTTATGCCAATTGTTTCCATAACACGAATCCTCAAAGTTTTGTATAATGTGGCTACATTATATTTTATATTGCCTCATTTATCAATGGTGAAAAGCGGGACGGGGTTGAAATTGCGCGTTTCGTTAAGGCGCAATAACAATATGTAAATCCGCGTATTTTTTGATGAGATCTTTTGCGTTTTTCAGGACAAAATGAACGGGGATTTTTTGAAAAAATCATCAACAATTTCGTTGAATCCATAAGCGAGTTTAGTTTTCCTGGCCTCCAATTCTGTGAACCACTTTAACTGCTGCCCTTCATGCAGGTTTATTTTTTCGATATCGAAATTTACCTTTTTCCAAAACGTATATTCCACTCGATCACCAAACTCCATGACGGAGAATAATTCAAACTGATTGAGCTTCAGGCCAATTTCTTCTTTCATTTCGCGAACAATGCACTGCTCGGCCGTTTCTCCATCCTCGACATGACCGCCGGGGATGTCCCACATATTTGGATACGGGAGACCCGGTTTGTCGTCTCTTAAAAGCAGCAGGATCTGCTTTTCGTCATTGACAAAAATGATGCTGGTACCTTTGCGTTTCATAAAAAGGGCAAGGTTTAAAGGTTCACGGTTCAGAGTTCAGGAGGTTATAAGACGTTGAAAAAAATTATAGTTTAAAATTACTTGTTATTTTTTTGGATGGCACAAATCGGACAAACTCCATATTCTCGGATAAAAAGTCTATGTAATCATCCAAACTTCCTTGTTGGCTCAAATAACGCGCAGCATTGAAAACTTTTCCGCGTTTTTTGTCTTTTGCATCTTCCATCATCTCTTGTTTTTCGCTATCATTTAATTTTATTGAGCCATTCATCTAAAAGGTCCTCCTTGCCAAATAATTTAAAGTATTCTCTGACAAGTTGCATGTCTATTTTATCTTCGTGCAAAGCAAGCAGCCTTTGTATATCCGGCGCATCAATCAAGTAACGATTTTTCGGATCGTTATAAATCGCTTGAATTTTAAGACCGATTAAATCTTCGGGCAGTATGGTTTTTACCTCATATTCACCATCGAAGACTTTCTTTTTATGGGCTCGCTTCATCATTGCTTTCGTATATTTTCTCTTTGCTAAAAGGAAATCGACCTGACCAAACACTTTAACCGGTGACAAATAAGAAATAATTTCATCACTGCTGAATTCTTGCAGTTCATAACCCAAGTCCGTCATAATTTCATGGATCTTTTTTCTGGAATCTTCGAAGACAAGAAAGTCAATATCTTTTGTAAATCTGAATATATTCATCGTACTCAATGCCAATCCGTCGGATAATATAAAATCGATCTTTTGCTCATGAAATTTTGAGATCAGTGTTCTTAAAACCTCTTTAAGGTTCATCATCTGCACCACATAATTGAGATTTAAGTCTATTTTACGACGCTTTTTGTATCGCAGCCGGCACCTGATGCCATGAGCATCGCTTCTTTTTCCGATCTTACCTGATCCTTAATCCGCTTGACATGGCCGCGGCCCAGCCCTTTTACTTCACAGCCAAGTTCGAAATAACGCTTGATTTTAGCATCATCCAGTATGCCGAAGCAGTCGATGATCGCCAGAGGACCTCCGGCCGTCTCCACAACGCGATCAGGGTCCAGGTCCAAATAATGATGATGCCTGACGGCAAAGATAACCGCATCCGTTCCTTTCAAAGCCTGATTCAGATC
>JBAUWG010000590.1:0-4038 GCA_049583675.1 Desulfobacterales bacterium
ATCAGCGTCTCCTTGTCCGTTCTGAACACATCCAGCCACATGACATGGCACAAGGCGCACTCTTTTTTCGATGATTTTTCAAGCGCGGCAAATACCGCCGTGTTGTATGCCGGCATGAAAAAGAATGCCGCAAGAGCCACAAATATAATCGACTTGGCCTTATATTTGACGGCCCGGGAAGGATTCATTGGGCCACCTTCACGATGCGTATCCGGTTGGCGCGCATTTCAACCACGAGAAGTCGGTTTTCGGCATCGACAGCAAGCCCCACGGGCGTGGTGAACTTTCTTTTTTCGCCGCCGGCGCAAACGACTCCCAAAAAGCCGCCCACATCCGTAAACACCTGAACGCAGCCCATGAAGCTGTCGGTGATAAACACCCGGTCGGCCTTGTCTACGACAACGCCCTTGGGCCTGAACAATTCCCCGGGGCTCACCCCCCAGGTGCCGATTGTAGTGATAAAATTGCCGTCCGGATCGAATTGCTGAATTCTCGTGTTTAAAACGTCCACCACATAGATCTGGTTGTATTGATCCGCCGCCAGGATGCCGGGGTACCGGAACCGGCCGCGCACATCGCCGTACCCCCCCCATTCAAACACAAAGGCGCCTTTTTGTTTGTGAACTTTTATTTTATGGTTGTCCCTGTCGGAGATATACAAATAACTTTTGCGATCGAGCGCCAGCACATCCACCGGGGCGGCCGGTTTTTCGCCGGGAGAGGTCTTGACCGGGAACATGTATAAAAAGCGACCCCGTAGATCGAACACCTGTATGCGGTGATTACCGGTATCGGCGATAAAGACCTGGCCCTTCTTTGAGATGTCGATACCCAAGGCATGTTTCAGCTCGCCCGCTTTGCCGCCGCTGCGACCGAAGGTGAACTGAAGCTTGCCGTCGGCATCGGTGACCACTATCCGGTTGTTAACCCCGTCCACCAGATAAATACGGCCTTCGGGTCCGACGGCGATATCGCTGGGCTGGTCAACCCCCGCCGGTGCGATGGACCCTAAAACTTTGCTTTGGATGCACCGCATTGCCAGGAGCCGACCGGCCGGCATCAGAAGCAGTACGACTGCGGCAACTGACACGAGAATATTTTTATATCTAGAAGTTATCTCAAAATGTCTTTTCATTGCCCATCCCGCCCTTTCTTTACGGCTGCATGTTCTCTTTGAATAGATCGGGAAGATAGAACTCATCATATTTGGTGATGATGCCGACAATATTCAACTCCTCGATATCGACGGTTCGTTTGGGGGAAAACTCCAGTGCTTTGAAATCAAGAATGCCCTTGGTCGAATGGCAGCTTTGGCAGGGCAGACCCTTTGGAAGAATATCCACATGGAACTGTTTGGTCCTGTCTTTCCTTTGTTCGGGCGTGAGCTGATCCCGGATCTTTAGAAAATCCTTTGCCAATGAGGCGTCCTGCAGATACACAATGGGCGTCAGCTTCCCGTTTTTTTCATAAAAGGGCGCGATTTTTGAAAAATGAGTGTGGACCATTTCCAGTTCGCCGGTTTCCGGATTATAGGCGGTTCCGAAAAAGGGGCCTTTCGGATGCTTCTCCACCGGGGAGTACCATTTGTATATAACGGTTTCACCGTTATTTTTGTCCAGATGGCATGTTTCGCAGGTTAAATAATTCGTGTGCATGTTCAACATGGCCCTGACCTTCTTTGTTTTATTGTGCGGCAGGTTGGAGTGGCAGATATAGCACGTCTGCCGCAGTGCTTCCGGAGGATGGGAAACAGGGACGATATGATGAAAACGCTGATGTTCTTCGGCTGCTCTGTGTTTATCAAGAGCTATCTGTGCGGGCGATTCTTTTTTCTGGAATTTTTTCATCAGCTGTATCAGCAGCCCCGGACCGTGGCTGGAGAAAGCCAGATGATTTACCACGCCGGCGAACACGAACAGGACGATAAGCCACACGAAGATACCGATCAAATAGACGGATTTGGGATGTTTTTGTGTTTTGGGACCTCTGATCATTCGGGGCCCCCTTCCTTATCCGCATATCCCAGTTCGGACAACACCGATCGCATGTATTCCCGTTCTTCCGGTATTTCTTCCAGGTTGCGCAAATATTCCAGAAAATGCTCCTCTATCTGGTGTTCCCTGGTGATCCTGCCCGTGAAAACGGTCCATTGCGCGGGATACCGTCCGGGAACGATGTGGACGTTGGACAAGTGCCAGAAGGCAATGACGATCAGGGCCAAAATGGCCTCATCGGCATGCATGATCCTGGCCAGGTCCTGGATGAACGACGGATCGAACGGCCACAGCAGGACGATTTTTTCCGGATATAATAAAGCCGTTCCCGCTACTATCAGCACGAAACTCCCCCACAAAATGGCCAGGTAATGGAGCTTTTGCTTATACATAAATTTTTCCATTTTGGGGCGAAACGGCTCGATCCCGAGAAAGTATTTGACATCATGGATCAAATCGAAAAGATCCTTGGGCAGGGGCACCTGCGTTCTTCTGATATCGAATTCTTTTTTAATGATCTTGTAGACGGTCGACGCCACTATGGTCAAAACATGATACACGCAGGCGCCGATCATGACGAATGCGGCGCTGCGGTGAATGAGCTGTGCGTTGTCAATGCCGCCGAAAATGGAAATGACGTACGGCGCCCAGAACAAATTGGCATAATGCAGTGGGATTCCGGTGGAAGCCAGGGTGATAAAGGTCGTGAAAATCAGGATGTGCTGGAGCACAATATGCGCCGAGTAGCGAGGAAGGTCGCCGTATGGATTGGATTTGACATGTTTGTAAATATCGCGCGGGATGTTTCCGACACCCGGCACATAGGTCAAATAGTCTTCCGGCAGTGTTTCGGCAATTGGACCGCGCCGGGTGGTTTCATCAACAGAGGCTGTCATTTCGGCTCCTCGATACACATTTTCTCATCATTTCACTTCTTCTTTTTCCGCCAACTGGTGCCGGATTTAAGTTTCATATTCGCACCGTCCTTTTTCCGGCGGTACGTTTCCATGAACAACAGCCCCATGAGGCCGAATATGGTACCGTATAAAATCGACCTGAGCACAAAGTTGTTAAGGACAAACAGGATCGGATTATGCGGGTCTTCAAGGCTCGGATGGACGGCGATCTTGACAAAGTACTTGTTGATCTTTTTGTGGCAGTTTCTACAGGTGGTTTGCAGATTCTTTTCATTGATTGAAGATTTTGGATTGTCGGGTTTATAAATGTCGTGAAGCAGACTCGACGCATGGCAACTGATGCAGTCGGCGGCCTTCTCCGACCCCAGCGTGACCATTTTGCCGTGGATCGACTCTTCGTAAGTCTTAACCGCAGTCAGAGCCCTCTCGGGAAGCCCCAGTTTCTTCATCAAGGGGACATCCCCGTGGCAGCCGCCACACAGCGCTACGATCTGCTGGGAAGATCGCGATGTCTTATGGCGCAACCGGTGCATGATATGCCGATAGGCCTGTGTCACCCCCTTTCTCTGATGACAGTTCAAACAGCGATCGAGGGTTTTGCCGTAGTCAATCGTTTCGACTCTTTTGTAAAGGGGATTCAGATGGCAATACTTGCAATCCGGATCGGATTTCTTCATCAACGGCGAGTCATCGGGTTTAATCGCATGGATGCTGGATTCAAATACGCCAATAATTTTCTTATGGGAAAAATTCTCTTCGGCCCAAGGCGGTTTGATATGGCAGACATTGCCGCAATTGACCTTTTGCGTCACCGGATCATGGGGAAATTTTTTGATGTAAGTGTGGCAGCCCCGGCAGACCACCTGGCCGTGGAGGCTGTTCAAAAAGATGTGCTCGTTGATATAAAAGTTTTTCACCTGGCCGTCTGCACCGATCCGTGCCAGATCCGGATATTTATGACACATGAGGCAGTTTTCCTGGTCCGCCGCCTCTGCCCTTGAATAGCCGGTTATTACGATGCCCAAAATGAAAAGTAAAATTATTGCCAGCAGGAGATATCGTCTTTTCACCAGATCGGTTTCCTTATCGTCGATTTTCTACATTTGGTGGCATTCGATGCACAGGAT
>JBAUWG010000591.1:0-3790 GCA_049583675.1 Desulfobacterales bacterium
CATATATTCTGTTTCTAAACAGTAAAGGGGTCGGCGCTTTATTTCACATCAGTGTCAAAATCGACTTTTTCCTTATGGGAACAGCTTTTCTTACGGCATTTCCATTGCTTCTTTTTACACTGGGAACACGGCGACTCAATCTTTCCACCGTCGGTTTTCTACAGTATATCACGCCAAGCGGTATGTTTCTTTTGGGAGTCTTTTTGTACAACGAGCCGCTTTCAAGCGCTCAAATTTTCGCTTTTGTGTTGATTTGGACAGCCCTTTTTATCTATTCTACGGATGCTGCAAGGTATTATCGTCTGATCAAACATCCGCCGAATCCAACTATTTCTTAATATACGAGGAAGAAAAATGAAACCAGCCAAAGATGTTTTTGACCAGTGGAGCAAAGCCGGACGTGGAAAAGATATGGCGAAACGGCATTGGCCACGGGTAGAGCAAGCCTTCTCCCAACTTCCGCCGAGTACAGGCAACTATCTTGAAATCGGCGTGGGTAACGGTTATGCCATCGGGTACATTGCCGCAAATCAGTTTTCCGGAGGAAATTGCTTCGGGATCGATGTGAGTGGGGAAATGGTTCGGCAGTGCCGGGAAAATGTGACCCACCTTGGTCACGTAACCATCGAGCAGGCCGATTTTCTTCTTTGGAAGCCATCAACACCCAAATTATTCGATATCGTCTTTTCCATGGAGGTTTTCTATTATTTTCACGATATTCAAGCAGGAATCGATAAGGCGTTTTCGATCCTGGCGCCCGAAGGACAGTTGTGGGTGCTTGTCAATTTCTACCTTGAAAACACGATCAGCCACGACTGGCCTCAGCGGGTCGGTACGCCGATGCAATTATGGTCGCAGGCGGATTACAAAAAAGGATTTGAAAAATCCGGATTCGTGGATGTGAACCAACAGTTATTGACCGATAAATACGCTGAAGACGGTATCACACTGTGTACCATCGGCAGAAAACCGGTAGTCTGAACGCTTTGAACTTTTTGCGCGCCTAACATCGACAATATTATGTAATCCATTTCACAATTCATAGATGTTTTTTTACTCAATATCTCACGCCATTTTACACGGAATATATCCTAACCGGTTAAAATATAATATAATATTTAACATTGTCTCTTCTGGCACAGCTTTTGCTTTATGTTACGGTATCTTATGGCTGGACATGGACTGGCTGCTGCGGCTGTCTTCACAACACATTATCTTTTTAAGCGGTAGCATACTTTATTAAATAATTTTTACAGGTGCAATAGAATGAGGGGCAGAAACATCGGATTTGTATCAACACGCTTTGCCGGAATCGACGGCGTATCGTTGGAAGCCGGCAAGTGGTCGGAAGTCCTTGAACAATACGGCCACCAATGCTTCTGGTTCGCCGGTGAACTGGATCGAGACCCGGAAAAAAGTTTTCCGGAGCCCAAAGCGCATTTTCAGCATCCACGGAATAGCTGGATCAATTCACAGATCTTTGGGGAAAAAGGAAGAGAACATGTCATTACCGAATCGATCCACGCGCTGAGATGTTTTTTGAAAACTCAGCTTTACCGTTTTCTCAATCAGTTTCATATCGATCTTCTGATCGTCGAAAACGCTCTCACCATACCGCTTAACATTCCTTTGGGACTCGCATTGTCGGAAATCATCGCTGAAACGGGAATCCCCACCATCGCCCATCATCATGATTTCTACTGGGAAAGGGAACGGTTCTCAATAAACGGGGTGAACGATTATTTAAGGATGTCATTTCCGCCCAATCTCCCCGGCATTCAGCACGTGGTCATCAATTCGGAAGCACTGGAACAGGTGGCTTTGCGTACGGGGATCTCTGCGACGGTTATTCCAAACGTTCTGGATTTCGATCACCCGCCTGTCGTGGATGAAGACAAAGTTTTATCTTTTCGAAAGAGCCTCGGATTATCCGGCGATGATAAAATAATATTGCAACCCACACGCATTATTCGCCGAAAAGGTATTGAACAAGCCATCGAACTGGTAAAGGGACTGAAAGATCCCCGGTATAAGCTGCTTATATCTCACGAAGCCGGCGATGAGGGTTTTGAATACGCGCAATGGCTTAAAGACTATGCATTGGAACGGGGGGTAGACCTTCGGACGTTGTCAGCTGAAATATCAGATCCATGGAATGGAAACGGACACCGTCAGCCAGCGTTTACACTATGGGATATATATCCCTGTGCGGATCTGATCACCTATCCGAGTATCCGCGAGGGATTCGGCAATGCGCTGATCGAAGCCGTGTATTTTAAAAAGCCGATACTGGTTAACCGCTACGCCACATTTATCAAGGACATCGAACCCAAGGGCTTTGATTTGATCGTAATGGACGGATTCCTCACCCAAAAGATCGTCCATCAAGCAAAAGAAATTATCGAATCTTGCGAACTCAAAGAAAAAATGGTAAATACCAACTATGAAGTCGCCGCTCGCCATTATTCATATACCGTCCTTCGAAACCGATTGAATACTATTTTGAAAGACTTTTCTCTCTCTTCTGATCAGCGATCATCAAATAAGGCATCAGACTCGCATCATGTTATCTATTTAAACAGAGCGGTTTCTTCGGTGCAACGTGACCGGCTGATATGCAACCTCAAAATGGAAGCCTCCGAATGAACAACATAATATAACATGTATCGATCCCATTTCAATCTTGCTGAAAAGCCATTTAAATTAACCGCAGATCCCAGGTTTCTTTGGCTTGGTGAAAAGCATAAGGAAGCTTTGGCAACCTTAAAATACGGCGTCATTGATCAGAAGGGATTTATCCTTGTTTCAGGAGACGTGGGGACGGGTAAAACAACGTTGATCAATGCGTTGTTGGCAGATATTGATGAAAATGTACTGGTTGCCAACGTCAAAGATCCAGCACTTAATCTGATCGATTTTTTCAACTTTATTGCGATATCATTTAATATCCCCAAAAAATTTACAAGCAAAGTTGATTTTATTGTTTATTTCAGCCAATTTTTGCAAACGGTGTATTCAAAAAATAAATCTGTTCTGCTTATCATCGATGAAGTCCATAGTTTATCTAAAGAACTTCTTGAACATATTCGACTCTTATCGAACATCGAACTTCCCGACGAAAAACTCATCAATATCTTCTTCGTGGGCCAAAATGAGATACATCAGACCCTGGCGTTGCCGGAATGCCGCGCCATCAGGCAAAGAATCAGTTTGGCTTATCAGATTAGACCCTTATCGGAAAGTGAAACCTCGGAATACATCAAGCATCGATTAAAAATTGCAGGCACTGAAAAAGAAATATTCACTCAAAGTGCCACCCGGGAGATATATCGTTTTTCCAAAGGTTATCCTCGCCTGATAAACATTATTTGCGATCTTTCACTCCTAACAGGATATTCCCAGGATCTGAAAAAAATTACTCCGGCCGTTGTCCAGGAATGTTCCCAAGAGTATAATTTTATAAATAACCCTATTGGGGACATACCTTTTAATGCAAAAGCGCAACACCATCCCGAGTTCCGATTTCATTATGTGAAATGCCCTTTTACCAAAGATATGGTCGTAGAAGAGAAATTTCCTGCAAACCCTGAAACTGGGGATATGTCTTCGTCTCAGCCCGCAATTATACGAGAATTCTCGAAATTAAGACAAGAAATTCGGAATCATGATAATGAAAGTGTTATAGCCCCTGCGGTAAACCAGATCCAAAAAAAACGCATTCCCCGGACTATTGCGCCATTTTTTGCGTCGCGGAGGCAAAAATGGCTCTCCGTACTGACGGGCTTTGTTC